>ANAW01000199.1:0-47475 GCA_000340945.1 Nocardiopsis synnemataformans DSM 44143
TGGCGGCCGACACCGTCGCCTCGGTCCTCAACCAGTCCCTGGACTCCTGGGACCAGGCGCCCGCCGCCACCGCCATGGAGACCCAGGTCGTGGCCGAACTCGCCGACCTGGTCGGCTACCGGGGCCGGGACGCGGGCGGGGTGGCCACCTCCGGCGGCACCGAGTCCAACCTCACCGCCCTGCTGCTGGCGCGCGACCACGCGCTGGGCGACGCCGGACGCCGGGGCGTGGCGCGGGCCGCGGACGGCGCGCGACCGCGCGTCCTGTGCGGGAGGGCCGCGCACTTCTCCGTCCAGCGCTCCGCCGCCCTGCTGGGCCTGGGCGAGGACTCCGTGGTCACCGTGGACGTGGACTCCCAGCACCGGATGCGCCCGGCGGCGCTGCGCGAGACCCTGCTGCGCCTGCGCGCCGAGGGCGACCTGCCGGTCGCGGTCGTGGCCACCGCCGGGACCACCGACCTGGGCGGCATCGACCCGCTGGGCGCCGTCGCGCGCGTCACCCGCGAGTTCGGCGTGTGGCTGCACGTGGACGCCGCCTACGGGGGCGGCCTGCTGTTCTCCCGGCGCCTGCGCGGGCTCCTCGCCGGACTGGAGCGGGCCGACTCGGTCAGCCTGGACCTGCACAAGCTCGGCTGGCAGCCCGTGGCGGCCGGAATCCTGCTCACCCGCGAACGCGCCCTGTTCGCGCCGCTCTCGCGTTCGGTGGACTACCTCAACCCGACCGACGACGAGGAGGCGGGCTACCCCAGCCTGCTCGGCTACTCGCTGCGCACCACCCGCCGGGCCGACGTGTTCAAGATCGCCGTCACCCTGCGCGCCCTCGGCGTGGACGGCCTGGGCCGCCTGGTCGACGCCTGCCGCGACCTGACCCTGCGCACCGCCTCCCACGTGCTCACCGAGCCGCGCCTGGTCCTGGCCGCCTCGCCCGCGCTGACCACCGTCGTGTTCCGCTACGACGCCGGGGCGCACAGCGACGCCGTCAACGCCCGGCTGCGCCGCCGCCTGCTGGAGGAGGGCCGGGCGGTGGTCGGGCGCACCCGGATCGACGGCCGCGTGTGGCTCAAGCTCACCCTGCTCAACCCAGACACCACCCCCGACGACACCGCGGCCCTGCTCGCCGAGGTCGTCGCCGCGGGCGACACCGAGGCCGCGGCCCTGAAGGAGTCCCGTTGACCAGCCCCGACCGGATCCACGACCTGGTGGGCGTGGGCCTGGGCCCGTTCAACCTGGCCCTGGCCGCGCTGGCCGACGGCGTCCCCGGGCTCAGCGCCCGCTTCCTGGAGTCGCGCCCCTCCTTCTCCTGGCACCCGGGCCTGCTGCTGGAGGGCGCCCGCCTCCAGGTGCCCTTCCTGGCCGACCTGGTCAGCCTGGTCGACCCCACCAGCCGCTGGTCGTTCCTGTCCTACCTGCGCGAGCACGACCGCCTGTTCCCGTTCTACTTCTCCGAGCACTTCCACGTGCCCCGCCGCGAGTACGACGACTACTGCCGCTGGGTCGCCCACCGGCTGGACTCGTGCCGCTTCGACGCCCGCGCCACGGCGGTGCACCACGACGACGGCGTGTTCACCGTGGAGTACACCGACGCCGCGGGCTCCCGCGCCGCCGTGCGCGGCCGGGCCCTGGTGCTGGGCATCGGCACCGAGCCGGTGCTGCCCGACGCCCTGGCCGCGCTGGAGGGCGAGCGCGTCCTGCACGCCGCCGACTACCTGGACCGCGCCCCCGGCCTGGCCGGGCTGCGCGACGTGACCGTGCTCGGCTCGGGCCAGTCCGGCGCCGAGGTGTTCCTGGACCTGCTGCGCTCCCCCGGACACCGCGACACCGAGGTGCGCTGGCTGACCCGCTCCCCCGCGTTCGCCCCGATGGAGTACTCCAAGCTGGGTCTGGAGCACTTCACCCCGGACTACACCCGCTACTTCCACGCCCTGCCCCAGGACGTGAAGGACCGCGTGGTGCCCGCGCAGTGGCAGCTGTACAAGGGCATCAGCGCCGACACCATGGCCGAGATCCACGACGTGCTCTACGAACGCGGCATCGCCGGGGCTCCGGTGGGCGCCTCGCTGCGGGCGCACTGCGAGCTGCTCGGGGCCAGGGCCGAGGGGGACGGGTTCGCGCTGGTCCTCCGCCACCGCGAACAGGACCGGGAGTTCACCGTGCGCACCGAGGCGGTCGTCGCCGCCTCCGGCTACGCCCAGCGCTCCCCCGACTTCCTGGCGCCGGTGGCCAAGCTGCTGCACACCGACGACCGGGGGCGGCCGGTGGTCGGCGAGGACCTGCGCCTGGCCGCCGACCCGGAGCTGACCGCGCCCGTCCACGTGCAGAACGCCGAGCTGCACACGCACGGGGTGGGCTCCCCCGACCTGGGTCTGGGCGCCTGGCGGGCGGCCACCATCCTCAACAGCATCACCGGACGCACCGTGCACCGGCTCCCCGCGCGGACGGCGTTCACGTCCTTCGGGGCGCCGTCCGGGGAGACGGGGTGAGGGGCCCAGCCCTCTCCACGGTGGCCGCCGTACGGCCGGGTGCCGCCCGGGCCGACCCTCTGCTGGCCTCCGGACTGCTCGGGTGCGGTTCGGGGCCGCTCCCCGCCGTGGGAGGCCCCGCTCCGGCCCCGCCGCTCGGGGATTCGCCGCCGGATCCCGTACCCGCCCCACGGACCACGACCGCGCACCGGACAGAGGACGCACAGCATGCCTGAGACCGCGCACGACCAGCACAACGGAGCCAGCGCTCGCACTGAGCACACCGAGCTCGGCGCCCGCACCGCGCACGACCGGCCCACCGGAACCGCGCCCCCCATGGAACGCACCGAGCACACCGCCCACGACGACCCCGGCGCCGCCACCACCGACCCCGACGTCTGGCGGCGGGCGGGACGGCGCCTGCTCGCCCACATGGTCGGCGAGATGGCCTACGAGGAGATGGTCGTCCCCCGGCCCGGACCCGACGGCTCCTGGACCCTGGACGCGGACGGCGGGGTGTCCTACGCCTTCACCGCCCGCCGGGGCGGGTTCGGCTCCTGGCACGTGGACCCCGACTCCCTCACCCGCACCGCCGACCGGGGCCGCGAACCCGCCTGGGACCCCACCCTGTTCGTCACCGACGCCCAGAGGACGGTCGGCCTGCCCGGCGACTCGCTGGCCGAGGTGGTCCGCGACCTGCTGGCCACGCACGCCGCCGACGCCCGACTGACGGCCGCCGCCCCGGACGCCGCCGCCCTGGCCGACCTGCCCTACGAGGACCTGGAGGGCTACCAGACCGGCCACCCGTGCATCTTCGTCAACAAGGGGCGCCTGGGCTTCTCCGCCGCCGACGCCGCCCGCTACACCCCCGAGGCGCGCGGCGCTTTCCCGCTGGTGTGGATCGCCGTCCACCCCGACCTGGGCCGCTTCCAGTCCATGGCCGGGACCGAACGCGAGGACCTGCTGGCCGGGGAGCTCGACGCCGACCAGCGCGCGGACTTCGCCGGGCTGATCCGCGAGCGCGGCGGCGACCCCGACGCCTACCTGTGGCTGCCGGTGCACCCCTTCCAGTGGGACGAGGTCGTCGCCCCGCTGTTCGCCTCCGAGATCGCTCTGGGGCGGGTGGTGCGCCTGGGACTCAGCCGCGACCGCTACCGGCCCTTCCAGTCCATCCGCACCCTGATGAACCTGGACCGGCCCGGCAGGCTCAACGTCAAGGTGCCCCTGATGATCCGCAACACCCTGGTGTGGCGGGGGCTGTCGGGCACCCAGACCGGGTGCGCCCCGCACACCAGCGCCTGGCTGCGCGACCTGGCCGAACGCGACCCCTTCCTCGCGGAAACGGGGGTGGTGATGCTCGCCGAGCAGGCCTCGGCCACCGTCCCGCACCCCGTGTTCGACCGGATGCCGCAGGCCCCCTACCGCTACCACGAGCTGCTGGGCGCCATCTGGCGCGAGCCGATCCACCACCACCTGGCCCCGGGCGAGCGCGCCCGCACCATGGCCTGCCTGCTGCTGGAGGGCGCGGACGGGCGCGCGCTGATCGCCGAACTTGTGGAGCGCTCGGGGCTGGAGGCGCAGGAGTGGCTGCGGTGCTTCGTGGGGGCGCTGTTCCCGCCGGTGCTGCACTACCTGTACCGGTACGGGGCCTCCTTCACCCCGCACGGGGAGAACGTCGTGCTCGTCCTCGACGGGGACGAGCGGCCCGTGCGCGTCGCGCTCAAGGACTTCGGCTCGGACGTGGAGCTGCTGCCCTTCGACCTGCCCGAATACGCCGAGCTCCCCGACCACGTGCGCGGCGCGCTGCACCGCTGGCGGCCCGAGGAGCTGGCGCACTCGGTGCTCTCGGCGATCTGCGCCGGGCACCTGCGCTTCCTCGCCGACATCGTCGAACGCCAGCTCGGCGTGCCCGGCGAACGGCTGTGGGCGCTGGCCCGCGAGCAGGTGCTGGCCTACCACGCGCGCTTCCCCGAGCTGGCTGAGCGCTTCGCCTGGTTCGACCTGCTCGCCCCGAAGGTGGGCCGGGTCGCCCTCAACCGCGAGCAGCTCATGGGCGGCGGGTTCCACGAACGCGCCGAACGCGACGCCGAGTTCGACGTCATGCACGGCCTGGTGGACAACCCGCTGGCGGTCCCGGAGGAGCGCAGGTGAGCCCCGCACGACCGGACGCGCCCGCGACCCACACGATCCCGGAGGATCACATGCACGCCTCCCCCGCCCCACCGAGCCCGGCGCCCCCTCCCCTTCCGGTGCCCTCCGAGCTGACCCCCGAGCGCTGGCGCCGGGCGTGCGACCGCCTCGCGGCCAAGATGCTCGCCGAGCTGTGCTTCGAGTACGCCCTGCGCCCGGAGCCGGAGGACCCCGAACCGGAGGGCCCCGGCCGCGCCGCCGACCCCCACGGGTACGGCCGCTGGCGCGCCCGCGTGCACCCCGGCGCCGCCTACGTGTTCGAGGGGCGGCGCACCACCATGGACGGCTGGCGGGTCGTCCCCGGCACCGCCCTGCGCCGGGCCGCCGACGGCGCCACCGCGCCCGCCTCGCCCTTCGCGCTGCTGCGGGACCTGGGCGCTGCGGGGATCGTGGACCCGGCCGTGGAGGCCTTCACCGTCGGGGAGCTGACCGCCACCCTGAGCGGCGACGCCCGCCTGGCCGAGTCCGGCGCCACCAGCGCCGACCTGGCCGACCTGCCCCACGCCGGGCTGGAGGGCCACCAGAACGGCCACCCGTGGATCTTCGCCAACAAGGGCCGCGTGGGCTTCTCCGCCCGCGACCGCGCCCAGTACCCGCCCGAGGCCCTGCGGCGCCTGCGCCTGCCGTGGATCGCGGTGCACCGATCGCTGGCCGAGCACCACGGCGTCCCCGGCCTGGACCAGGCGGAGCTGCGCGCCCGCGAACTGGACGCGCGCACGGACGCGCTGTTCGCCGCGCGGCTGGAGGAGGCCGCGGCGCGCACCGGCGCGGCGGCCGGGGAGTTCGTGTGGCTGCCGGTCCACCCCTGGCAGTGGGACGAGGTGGTGGTGCCCCTGTTCGCCGCCGAACTCGCCGAGGGGCTCGTCGTGCCGCTGGGCGAGGCCGGGGACGACTACCTGCCCCAGCAGTCCATCCGCACCTTCACCAACCTCACCCGCCCCGACCGCCTCAACGTCAAGCTCTCGCTGGCCATCCTCAACACGATGGTCTACCGGGGCATCCCCACCGAGCTGTGCCGGGCCGCGCCCGCCAGCACCCGCTGGGTGCACGCCCTGCACGCGCGCGACGTGTTCCTGTCGCGGCGGTGCCGGGTGGTCCTGCCCGGCGAGGTCGCCGCGGTGGCGGTGCGCCACCCCGTGCTGGAGGACATCCCCGACGCCCCCTACCGGCACCGGCAGCTGCTGGGCGCCCTGTGGCGCGAGCCGGTCACCGAACAGCTGGACCCCGGCGAGCGCGCCCGCACCCTGGCCGCGCTGCTGCACGTGGACGACCGGGGCAGGGCCTTCGCCGCCGAACTGGTGGAGCGCTCCGGCCTGGGCGCCGAGGCGTGGCTGCGCGCCCTGTTCGCCGCCGTCCTGCCGCCGGTGCTGCACCTGCTCTACCGGTACGGGCTGGCCTTCAACCCGCACGGGGAGAACGCGATCGTGGTCTACGACGGGCGCGACCGCCCGGCGCGGCTGGCGGTCAAGGACTTCGTGGACGACATGAAGCTGCTGGACACCGACCTGCCCGAGTACGCCGACCTGCCCGCCGAGGCGCTGGGCGTGCTGATGCGCTTCGACGCCGCCGAGCTGACCTCCTCCGTCGCCAAGTCCCTGTTCGTGGGGCACTTCCGCTACCTGGCGCCGCTGGCACAGGAGCAGCTGGGCGTGCCCGAGGAGCGCTTCTGGGAGCTGGTGCGCGCCGAGGTCCTGCGCTACCAGGAGGAGTTCCCCGAGCTGGCCGGGCGCTTCGCGCTGTTCGACCTGCTCGGCCCGGTCTTCGAGCGGGTGTGCCTGAACCGGGAGCGGCTGCTGGGCGGCGGGTACCACGACCGCGCCGAGCGCGACGCCGAGTTCCACCTGGACGCCCCGCCCGTCCCCAACCCGCTGCACCGGGAGGCCCTGTGACCACCGCGCCCGACCACGGGACCGCACGAGCGGTGACCGCGAGCCGTCCCGGGCCCGCCCGCGCGGCGCGGCCGGCGCGCCCAGCACCGTCGACACGCGAGGACGGGGCCGCATGAACCCGTTCCCCGGCGACGGCCTGCCGCCCCTGCGCGAGACCCTGCCGCCCGCCCCGCCGCCGCCGCCCTTCCCCGTCCCGCTGGAGCGGCTGCGCGCCGACGCGGCGGCCGGGGCGATCACCGACGTCATCGTGGCCCTGCCCGACCTCCAGGGCCGGGTGCAGGGCAGCCGGGTCAACCCGCACGACTTCGCCACCCGGGTGCTCTCACAGGGGTTCGACGCCTGCCTGTACCTGCTGGCCACCGACGTGGAGATGGAGTCGCGGCCCGGCTACGCCACCGACCCCTGGGGCGGCGGGCTGGGCGACTTCGCGATCGTGCCCGACCCCGCGACCCTGCGCTACCTGCCCTGGGACCCGGGCACCGCCCTGGTGCTGGGCGACGCCCGCGACGCCGAGGGCCGCCCGGTGCCGGTCGCGCCCCGCCAGGTGCTGCGCGCCCAGCTGGACCGGCTGGCCGAGCGCGGCTGGCACGCCCTGGCCGGGACCGAGCTGGAGTTCCTGGTCTTCCGGGACTCCTACCAGGAGGCGTTCGAGGCCGACTACCGGAACCTGACCACGACCACCCGGTTCAACTCCGACTACGCGGTGCCGGAGATGGCCGAGATCGACCCGCTCATGCGCCGCATCCGCACCGCGATGGAGCGCACGGGCATGACCGTGGAGTCCGCGCGCGGGGAGTGCCACCCGGGCCAGTACGAGATCGTGTTCCGCTACGACGACGCCCTGCGCACCTGTGACAACCACGTGGTGTACAAGGCGGGCGCCCGCGCGCTGGCCGCCCAGGCCGGGGTGGCGCTGACCTTCATGGCCAAGTTCGACGCGGGCGAGGGCAACTCCTGCCACGTGCACCTGTCGCTGCGCGACGAGGCCGGGGCGCCGGTGTTCGCCGGGGACGGCTCGGGCCGCTACGGGATGTCCAAGCACATGGAGCACTTCGTGGCCGGGCAGCTGGCGTGCATGCGCGACTTCGCGCTGCTGTCCGCGCCCAACGTCAACTCCTTCAAGCGCCTCTCACCGCTGGCCTACGCGCCCAGCACCGTCTCGTGGGGACTGGACAACCGGACCTGCCCGGTGCGGGTGGTGGGGTCGGGCGAGTCGGCGCGCGTCGAGTTCCGGGTGCCGGGCGGGGACGCCAACCCCTACCTGGCGGTGGCCGGGATCGTCGCGGCGGGCCTGTACGGGATCGACCAGGCGCTGCCGCTGCCCGACCCGACGCCGGGCGACGCCTCGGCCGCGGACCTGCCCCGCCTGCCCGCCTCCCTGGAGGAGGCGGTGCTGGCCTGGGAGTCCAGCGACCTCGCCCGCGCCTGCTTCGGCCCGGACGTGGTGCGCCACTACGCGGCGGCGGGCCGCGCGGAGCTGGCGGCGTTCTCGGCGTCGGTCACCGACTTCGAGCGCAGGCGCCACTTCGAGCGGGGGTGAGGCTGGGGCCGCGGACACCGCGGTGGAACGCGGGTCTGCCCGACCCGCGCGCCCGCTCCCGGTGTCGCCGCCGACGTCCCCCAGCGGCGCAGGGAGCTCCGGGGCCGGAACACGGAAGGCGGCGAGGCTCCACGCGGTGGGCCCCGCCCGTCCCGTCAGGGGCCTGCCCGGCGGGGCGCGGAGTCCCGCGAAGGGCCTTCGCCCAGCGCGCGGCCCGGGGCCTCCCGGTCCCGCGCGACAGGCTCGGCTCCGCTCAGAGCGCCTCGTCCACCGCGGCGTCCACCGCGGCCTGTATCCGGCGGCGCAGCGCGGCGCTGCCCGCGCGGTGCGTGCACACCTCGATCAGGCGCGGCCCCTCGCCCAGCAGCGCCTTGGGCAGGTCGGTCGCCCACTCCAGGCGGGTGTAGGGCACGTCGGACACCGCGGCCACCCGCTCCATCGACACCCCGTGCGGGGTGCCGAACACCCGCTCGAAGTCGGGGTGTCCGGCCTGCTCCAGGCCGGAGAAGATCCCGCCGCCGTCGTTGTTGACCACCACGATCGCCAGGTCCGGGCGCGGCTCCCCCGGGCCGATCAGCAGCCCGTTCTGGTCGTGCAGCATCGCCAGGTCGCCCAGCAGCGCGTAGGCGTGGCCCCCGCCCTCGGCCTGGTGGGCCAGCGCCGCGCCGATCGCCGTGGAGACCGACCCGTCGATCCCGCTCACGCCCCGGTTGCCCACCAGGCGCACGCCGCAGCGCGCCCGCATGGTGGCGTCCAGGTCGCGGATGGGCATGCTCGAACCGGCGAACAGCAGCGAACCGGCGGGCATGTGCGCGACCAGGTCGCGGGCCAGCCGCGGCTCGCTGAGCACCTCCTCCTCGTCCAGCACCGCGTCCAGGGCGGCGCGGGCCACCGACTCGGCGTCCGACCAGGTCCGCGACCACTCGGTGCGCCGCGGGGCGCCCGGGTCCAGTCCGGCGGGCGGCGCGACCGCGGCCACCACGTCGGTGGCGGTGCGCACCGGGTCGGAGAAGGCGTTGAGCGCGCTCGCCGACGGGTCGCCCAGCGCGCCCGCGCTGACCACCACGTGCCGCTCGGCCCGGCGCAGGTAGGCCAGGATCTGCCGGGACAGGTTGGGGCGGCCCACGCTCACCACCAGCTCCGGCGCACGCCGCGCGGCCAGGCGCGGCGAGGCCAGTAACTGCCGGTAGGTGGACAGCGCGCCCGCCCGGCGGGCGTTGGAAGTGGGCTCGGCCAGCAGCGGCCAGCCGGTCAGCTCGGCCAGCGCCAGGAACGGCACCGGGTCGTAGTCCCCGTCGCCGCACACGATCACACCGCGCTCGACGTCGGGCAGCGCGAACGGCGCGGGTTCGGTCAACGGCCCCGGGCGGCCGATCCACGCCCGGCCGCCGTCGCGCCCCTCCAGGGGCTCGGGCCACGAACCCGTGTCGGCGTCGGGGGTCAGCGGGTCGCGGAAGGCCACGTTGAGGTGGACCGGGCCGGGGCGTCCGCCCAGCGCCGAGCCCCACGCGCGGCAGGCCAGCGACCGCCAGTAGGCGACCATGCCGGGCACCGGGTCGGGGGTGCCGACCTCGGCGAACAGGCGGACCGCGCCGCCGTACAGGCCGATCTGGTCCACCGTCTGGTTGGCGCCGGTCCCGCGCAGCTCCGGGGGCCGGTCGGCGGTGAGCACCAGCAGCGGGATACCGCTCTCGTCGGCCTCCATCACCGCCGGGTGGAAGTTGGCGGCGGCCGTGCCGGAGGTGCACACCACCGCGACCGGGCGGCGCGAGACGCGGGCCAGGCCGAGGGCGAGGAAGGAGGCCGAGCGCTCGTCGATGCGCACGTGCACCCTGATTCCGGGGTGGGCGACCAGGGCCAGGGCGAGCGGCGTCGAGCGCGACCCCGGCGCGACGACGGCCTCGGCCATGCCGCAGCGGGCCAGCTCGTCGACCAGGACACGCGCCAGGGCGGTGGACGGATTCATCAATTCTCTCGATCGTCTCAAGGTGTACCCAGTATCACCATGTGGACCCGGCCCCTACAGTCAACCCCCACCCAGGACCCGCGGAGGACGAACACGGCTGTTACACCTCACACACGCCGACCGGACATCCGGCCCGCCGTCACCGTGCACCCCATGCGTAACGCCAACGCCGGTCACGGCGCGGTTATCCGGCGCCGGGGACCTCGTCGGCGGCGGACCGCGCGGCCTCGGCGCGGGCCCGCCAGGCGGTGGGGTCGACCTCCACCGCGCGCAGGCTCTCCTCGTCCACCGCCACCGGGCGCACGGGCAGGAACCCGTTCTCGGGCAGCAGGGGGTCGGCGGTGACGTCGGCAGTCAGCATCTGCATGGTGGCCAGGCCGCACGCGTGGGGCAGCTCCGGCAGCGCGGCGGCCAGGGCCACCCCGGCCGCCAGGCCCACGGAGGTCTCCACGGCGCTGGAGACCACCACCGGCAGTCCGCACGCCTCGGCCACGCGCAGCGCGGCGCGCACCCCTCCCAGCGGCTGGACCTTGAGGACCACGATGTCGGCGGCGCCGGCGGCGCGCACCCGCAGCGGGTCCTCGGCCCTGCGGACGGATTCGTCGGCGGCCACGGGGACCGACACCCGGCGGCGCACGGCGGCGAGCTCGTCCAGGGTGGCGCACGGCTGCTCGACGTACTCCAGGCCGAAGCGGTCCAGCTCGCGCACCATCCGCACCGCGGTGTCGACGTCCCAGGCGCCGTTGGCGTCCACCCGCACCAGCCCCGAGGGGCCCAGGGCGTCGCGGACCGCCTCGACGCGGGCCAGGTCCTCGGACGGGTCCTGCCCGCGTTCGGCCACCTTGACCTTGGCGGTGGCGCAGCCGCCCGCGGCGACGATCGCGTGGGCCCGCTCGGGGTCCACGGCGGGCACGGTCACGTTGACCGGCACCCGGTCGCGGACGGGCGCGGGCCAGCCGCGGTGGGCGGCCTCCTCACAGGCCGCCCACCAGCGGGCGCACTCGCGCGGGCCGTACTCGGCGAAGGGGGAGAACTCCCCCCACCCGGCGGGCCCGCGCACGAGCATGCCCTCGCGGACGGTGATGCCGCGGAAGCGGTTGCGCAGGCCGACCGCGAAGGCGCGTCCCCCGGCGGGCGTGCCCGCCGGGTCGGGCTCGGCACCGGTCACGGACGGCGCGGGAACTTGTCGAACTCCGGGCGGCGCTTCTCCTTGAACGCGTCGCGGCCCTCCTGGGCCTCCTCGCTCATGTAGTAGAGCATCGTGGCGTCACCGGCGAACTGCTGCATCCCGGCCGCGCCGTCGCTGACGGCGTTGATGGCGCCCTTGACCATGCGCAGCGCCAGCGGGGACTTCTCCAGCATCTCGCGCGCCCAGGCCACGGTCTCCTTCTCCAGGTCCTCCAGCGGCACGACCGTGTTGACCAGGCCCATGTCCAGGGCCTCCTGCGCGCTGTACTGGCGGCACAGGTACCAGATCTCGCGGGCCTTCTTGAGGCCGACGGTCTGGGCGAGCAGCCAGGAGCCGTAGCCGCCGTCGAAGGAGCCGACCTTGGGGCCGGTCTGGCCGAACTTGGCGTTGTCCGCGGCGATGGTCAGGTCGCAGCACACGTGCAGGACGTGGCCGCCGCCGACGCACCAGCCGGCGACCATGGCGACGACGGGCTTGGGCGTGCGGCGGATCTGCACCTGGAGGTCGAGCACGTTGAGGCGGCCGATGCCCTGCTTGGCCACGGCGTCGTCGCCCATGTAGCCGTCCTCGCCGCGGATCTTCTGGTCGCCGCCGGAGCAGAACGCCTGGTCACCCGCGCCCGTGAGGACGATCACGCCGACCGAGGAGTCGTCGCGGGCGAGGTTGAAGGCCTCCTGAAGCTCGAACAGCGTCTGGGGCCGGAAGGCGTTGTGCCGCTCGGGGCGGTTGATCGTGATCTTGGCGATGCCCTCCGCGGTCTCGTAGATGATGTCGGAATACTCGCCCGACCGCTGCCAGTCGATCACGCTGCTCACGGCTACTGCTTCTCCTCAACGGGGACACTGTGGACGGCGCGGACGTGTCACCACGTCCACGCGACAACCCTACGCATTGTGCCAGGCGGGCGGTGACGCGCGGGCAGGGCGGTGGTCCTTGGGGACGTGTCCCCCGACGCCCGGCACCGGGTCCCACCCCCGGAGGAGGGCGCGCGGAGCACGGGCGTACCCTTGCGGTCGTGGCACGCGAGAGACAGGTCGAAGCAGGCAGCACGAACCCCCGTGACCAGGAGGGACGCCCCCTCCAGGCGGTGCGCGGACTGGCGCCCGGGCACCTGGGCGACCTGTTGGCCCGGGCCCTGGACGGACACGGTCCCGCCCTGCTGCCGATCCCCGACGGGACCCCCGACGCACGCGTGGACGAACTCCTGGCCGCCATGCGCCCGGCCTCCCTGCGCACCCCGGACGGGGTCGCCGCGCTGGACGGCGCCGCCCCGGCGGGCGGGGACACCGCCCTGGTCATCACCACCTCGGGCTCCACCGGGGCGCCCAAGGGCGTGGAGCTGTCCGCGGCCGCGCTGCGCTCCTCCGCGCGGGCCTCGGTGGCGCGGATCGGCGCCGCCCCCGGCGACGCGTGGCTGTGCGTGCTGCCCGCCGGGCACATCTCCGGCATCCAGGTGATGACGCGCGCCCTGGCCACGGGCACCCGGGCGGAGCACGCGGCCTTCTCCGCGCGGGAGGTGGCGGAGCTGGCGCGCGGGTCGCGCCCGCACGTGTCCCTGGTGCCCACCCAGCTGCGGCGCCTGCTGGCCGCCGGGACCGACCTGTCGGTGTTCGGGACCGTCCTGCTCGGCGGCGCCGCCGCCGACCCCGCCCTGCTGCGGGAGGCACGCGAGGCCGGGGGCCGGGTGATCACCACGTACGGCATGAGCGAGACCTGCGGCGGGTGCGTCTACGACGGCGTTCCCCTGGACGGGGTGCGGGTGCACGTGGACTCCCCCTCGCCCGGCGGGGCCGGGCGGATCCTGTTGGCGGGGCCGGTGCTGCTGAGCGGCTACCGCCTGGCGCCCGGGGTCCGGGTCGATCCGGACGCCCTGGTCACCGACGGCGACGGGACGCGGTGGCTGCGCACCAACGACCTGGGCCGCCTGGACGGGGACGGGCGCCTGAGCGTGCTCGGACGCGTGGACGAGGTGGTCAACACCGGCGGCCACAAGGTGGTGCCGGGGCAGGTCAACGCCCGGCTGCTGGAGCACCCCGCGGTGGCCGACTCGGTGGTGGTGGGCCGCGCCGACCCCGAGTGGGGCGAGCGGGTGAGCGCCGTCGTGGTGCCCGCCGACCCCGACGCGCCGCCGTCGCTGGAGCAGCTGCGCTCGTGGGTGCGCGAGCGCCTGCCCGCCTACGCCGCGCCCCGCGAGCTGGAGGTGCGCGGGTCCCTGCCGATGCTGGCCTCGGGCAAGCCCGACCTGGTGGCCCTGCGCGGACCGCGCGCTTGAGAGCTCGTCTGCTGTGGGTTCTCGGCGGCCCGGCCGGGTGCCGATGGTGGAACGGTTGGCGCCGGACGGGCTGCCGGGCCGTTCACGGCCGCGGCCGGTCAGCGCCTGTGGCATGTCTTCAGGTAGCTGAGGAATGACGCTTGCAGCCCGGTGACGTGCGTCTCCCGCAACAACGCGTTCGAAACCTGCTCCGACCGTCCCTGGGCGTGCAGCTTCTCCACCGTCGTAAGGACGTTACGGGCCATCGCGCGATAGAACGGGATGCCTCCCAGCAGTTCGGCTTCGTTCAGCGTGATGTGCAGCCGCGGAGCGGCCGCGTCCCCGCCGGGTTCCGGCAGGGCTTCGACGAGGGTGAGGATCCGGCTGTCCGTACTGGCCACACCGGGGCTGCCCGCACCGATGCTCGCGAAGAGTCCCGTCTCGCGCAGCCACGCGTAGAGGGCGAAAAGACCTCCGTAGGAGTAGCCGAAGAGGCCGTGCCCGGACTCGCTGACACGCAGCTCCGACCGCAGGTGAGGGTGGAGTTCGCTGGTCAGGAAGTCGAGGAAGGCGTCGGCGCGGGGTTCCTCCAGCTCCGCGAGGTAGGCGTCGACCTGCTCCTGGGTCATCGCACCCGCGTCGCGGGCCGCCGTGAGGGTGGCCAGCATGTCGTCACCGATGGGTTCCCCCGGCGGCACGAGGTCGCGGTTGCGGATCCGCGCCCAGGCCGCGGCCTCCTCACCGGCGTACCCGATGCTGACCTGGATGTAGGGGGCGATCGTCAGATACGGGTCCGCCTGGGTGACGATGAGGGGCGCGGTGAGGCCGACCGTCCAGTTGCCGTCCAACACGTAGATCAGCGGTAGGGGATCCGCGGAGTCCGCGTAACCGGGGGGCGTGGTCACCCAGACGCCGTAGCGGCGCCCCGACCGGGCGCTCACCTCCAGGTACTCCGTGTCCGGCAGGCAGCCGTGCAGTATCCCGCCCATCGGGTTCCTCCCTTCATGATGCGTCCGCCCCTGACGACGGGGGCGGCCATACAGGACCGCACGAGAGCACCCGTGGACCCCGCACCCCGCCGTTCGCGACGACCCCGACGACTCCGCCGTCGATGCCACCGGTGTCGCGCACCGTGGTGAAGCCCGCGTCGAGGGCGCGGCCCGCGGCGGTGAGGATGTCGGCGGCGAGCTCGGCGGCCGAGGGCCGGAACCCGAACTGCGCTGTACCGGTCATCGGACCTCCTCTCGCGGACCGCGGCCCACCGCCCTCAACAGTGGTGAATTGAATATGCGGTAACGTACTCAACAGTGGTGAAACTGTCAACGGAGGCAACGTGAGATCGCCGGCGGGGGAAGGGAAGAAGCGTCTCCTGGAGGCGCTGTTCGACGAGTTCGGCGAGAACGGCCCCAGCCCGAACCTGTCGATGCGCCAGGTGGCGGAGCGGCTCGGCGTGCACCACACGTTGCTGACGTACCACTTCGGGTCGCGGCCGGGTCTGCTGCGTGCCGTGCTGTTGGAGGCGCGCCGCCGCGACAACCTCGCCATCGCCGCGACCGGCGGCGAACTCGGGTTCGTGGCCCTGTGCGGAGCCGTCTGGGACTTCTACTCGGACCCCGCGCACGAAGACCGCACCCATGCCTTCTTCCACCTGGTCGGGCTCGCGGTCTACGAACGCGACGCGTTCCAGGAGCTCGTCGTCGACATCGACGGCCTGGCACACCTTCTGGAAGCGGCAGCCCTTCGCGACGGCGCCACGGCAACCGACGCCAGGCGGCAGAGCGTCATCGCGACCGCGTGTCTGCGAGGACTCCTGCTGCAAAGGCTGCTGACCCCGACCGCCGAGGTCGACGCCGCGGCCGAGCGCTTCATCACCTCGCTGGCGGCGTTCGAGGGTGAGAGCCGCGCGTCGTCAACCGCCGCGGCCCACGGGCCGACCGGTCAGTAGGTCGCGCCGACGCCGGACTCGGCGCACGGGGCGGTCCGCGTGCGCCTGGAGCGGCTCCGGGGCGGCCCCACGCTTCGGCTCCGCCCGCCGCGCGTCCACCGTTGAGTCGCGCGATCCGCGCACCTGAGGGGACGGGGCTACTCGGTCCGCGGCACCGGCCCCGGACAGCCGGGCGGGCGGAGGCCTTCGGGCCCTCCCCGGCACCGCCACCAGCGCCCTCCGGTCCGGGCGCGTGTACCGGCACGCCTTCCACCCGTGGGACCCTGGGGCGCGTCGGGTACCGCGCCCCACCACGTCGGTGCCCGTCGAACAGCCGTGACGGCCCGGGGCCGGGCGGTCCGGTCGCCCCTCGCGGAACGGCCGGTCACGGACGTGTCGGACAAAAGGCGGGGAACTTCCCCAGGCCCTCCGACGTCTACCTGAGTAATCCGGCCCCTCGGCCCCTCTCCCAAGGAGGTCCGCAGTTGGTGACAGCCCTCGGCCCACACGTTCGTGCCCCTGCGCTCTCCCCCCGACCGGCCCCCCTTTCCCACCCGCAACGGTTCCGGGCATGCTCCTTTACCCGCTCCCTACAGCGTTTGGCCACTTCCGCCGTAGTGATCTACGCCACTTCGACTGGTATCCAATCGAGACAGGGAACATTTGACTCCCCAACACGTTGGACATATTGGCGCGTCCAGCCGGCGAGAACCGTCCGCCGCGTGCCACACGTCTTGGAAGGGAGGGAGGTGCCCCGATGACGAGCACTGCCCCAGCCGCTCCGGCACCCACCGCCGGAGTCCCCGCTGACACCGCTCGCAGCGACGACGCGTCCGCCGACGCGGTCCTGACCGACCTGCTCGACCGCGGCCGCGACCAGGGGCACCTGTCCCTCTCCGAACTGCGTGCCGCTTTCACCGCGGCCGCCGTCTCCACCGGCGACGGCCGATCCATCCTGCGTGAACTCACCGAGAACGGGGTCAGGCTCGCCAACGGGGGCGACGACTCCGCACCGGTGGCCGATCCCGACGCCGAGGACGACGTGCTGGAAGACACTCTCATCGCCACGGTGCCCGACACCGACGAGGCACCCAAGGCCGAAGGCAAGGCCGCGCCGCGCAAGGGCCCCTCCCCCCGGAGGAAGACCCGCTCCACACGGCGCGTCAAGAAGGCCGAGCCCGCCCAGACCACCACCGATCCGGACACCGGTGAGGCCGACCTCGACGACCAGTCCCCCGCCATGGGCGACTCGGTCCACACCTACCTCAAGGCCATCGGCCGACGCCAGCTCCTCACCGCGGAGCAGGAGGTCGACCTGGCCAAGCGGGTCGAGGCCGGGCTCTACGCCGAGTACCGGCTCGGCCTGCACGGCGAGGTGGACGGCTCCGCCCCGCTGGCCGAGGTCGAGGTCGACGAGCTGGAGTGGGTGGCCGAGGACGGCCGCAAGGCCAAGTCCCACATGCTGGAGGCCAACCTGCGCCTGGTGGTGTCGGTGGCCAAGAAGTACAGCGACCGGGGGATGTCGCTGCTCGACGTGGTCCAGGAGGGCAACCTCGGCCTGATCCGCGCCGTGGAGAAGTTCGACTACACCAAGGGCTTCAAGTTCTCCACCTACGCCATGTGGTGGATCCGCCAGGCCATCCAGCGCGGCTTCGCCGACTCCGCGCGCACCATCCGCCTGCCCGTGCACGTCCTGGAGCTGCTGAGCAAGGTCAGCCGCCTGGAGCGCGACATGCACCAGGCGCTGGGCCGCGAGCCCACGCCGGAGGAACTGGGCCTGGAGCTGGACAAGACCCCGGCCCAGATCGAGGAGCTGCTGCGGGTCACCCGCCAGCCCATCAGCCTGGACTCCACCATCGGCGAGGACGGCGAGACCCGCATCGGCGACCTGATCGAGGACGTGGACGCCTCGGAGGCCTCCGAGGTGGTGGACCGCCAGCTCATGGCCGACCAGCTGCGCAACGCGCTGTCGGACCTGGAGCCGCGCGAGGCCACGATCATGTCCCTGCGCTTCGGCCTCATGGACGGCCGTCCGCGCACCCTGGACGAGATCGGCAAGCACCTGGGGCTGACCCGCGAGCGCATCCGCCAGCTGGAGAAGCAGTCGCTGTCCAAGCTGCGCCACCCCAGCCGCGCCCAGCAGCTGCTGGACTTCGCCAGCTAGACCGGACCGGCTCAGCAGACGACACGGGGCCGCTCCCCACCGGGGGGCGGCCCCGAGCCGTGTCCGAAACCCTCAGGGCGAACCCTGGTTCGTCCCCGGTATCGCGCTCGCGCCGGCCCGCCGCGGACGGGCCGGTGCGACGATGGTGGCCATGACCGATCACCCCCCGCGCCACAGCGACGAGATCGCCGCCGCGCTCCGCGCCAGCCGCGAACTCGGCCCCGAGTACGACGAGGCCGTGGCGGCCTCGATGGTCGAACGCATCGACGGCACCGTCGAGGCGCGCGTGCGCCACCACATGGCCGCGCAGACGCGCACGGAGTCGACCAGGGCGGGCATGCCCTCCAACACCGTGCGCTTCGTGCTCTCCCTGGTCTGCCTGGGCGTGAGCATCCCGATCTCCGCCATCACCGCCGCCCTGGGCAGCCCGGCGGCGCTGCCGCTGGTCTGGCTCGGGCTGATCCTGTTCTACGTCGTCTCGGTCGTGGGCCTGCGCCGCTGATCAACCAGCGGACGTGATCCGGAACATATCGATTCCGCCACGGATCGTCTCCGTCGCTTACCTGCCCGTATGCACCCTTGTGTCCGAAGGCCTACAGTCGTGCCCACCACGGACCACACCGGTCCCACCAGGGGGAAGGACACGATGGCAGCCATCGAACAACGCAGGGCGACGTGGAAGAAGATCGGTCCGGGCATCGTCGTCGCGGCCACCGGCGTGGGCGCGGGCGACATGGTCGCCACGCTCATCGCGGGCAACCAGTTCGGCTACGCCCTGCTGTGGGCCACCATCGTCGGCTGCCTGGTCAAGATCTCCCTGGCCGAGGCCACCGGACGCTGGCACCTGGCCACGGGGACCACCATCTTCGCCGGGTGGAGCAGCCTGGGCAAGTGGACCACCGTCTACTTCGCGCCCTACATCGTGCTCTGGGGCTTCGTCTACGGCGCCAGCGCCATGTCGGCCACGGCCCTGCCCCTGGCCGCGCTGATGCCGGGCGTGCCGCTGGAGGTGTGGGCGATCCTGGCCGGGGTCTCCGGCCTGGTGATCGTCTGGTTCAACCGCTACGCCGTCTTCGAGAAGATCATGACGGTGCTCGTGGGCGTCATGTTCGTCACCGTGGTCGGCCTGGCCATCTACGTCGTCCCCGACATCGGCCAGACCCTCAGGGGCCTGGTCCCGATGCTCCCGGAGGGGTCGGTGTTCTACACCATGGGCCTGGTCGGCGGCGTCGGCGGCACCATCACCATGGCGGCCTACGGCTACTGGGTGAACTCCAAGGGCTGGCGCGACTCCGGCTGGATGCGGATGATGCGCCTGGACAACCGCGTCGCCTACGTCACCACCGGCATCTTCGTCGTGGCGATGCTCATCGTCGGCGCCGAGCTGCTCCACGCCAGCGGCGTCGCGCTGGAGCAGAGCGACCAGGGCCTGCTCCAGCTGGGCGACATCCTGCGCGAGCGGTTCGGCGGGTTCGTGGCGACGGCCTTCCTCGTCGGCTTCTTCGCCGCCGCCTACTCCTCCATCATCGGCGTGTGGAACGGCGTGAGCCTGCTGTTCGCCGACTTCGTCAACCACCTGCGGGGCAGGACCAACACCGACCCGGGGGAGAACCAGAAGAGCTGGGCCTTCCGCGGCTACGTGCTCTGGCTGACCTTCCCGCCGATGCTGCTCCTGCTGATCGGCAAGCCCTTCCAGCTGGTCATCGCCTACGGGGTGCTGGGCGCCTTCTTCATGCCGTTCCTGGCCTTCACCCTGATGTGGCTGCTCAACTCCTCGCGCACCCCCCGCGAGTGGCGCAACGGCTGGGTCAGCAACGCGGGCCTCACCCTGGCCGGATCGCTGTTCGTGGTGCTGTGCGCCTACGAGCTCTACGGGGTCGTCACCGGGGCCTGAACCCGCAGGGAGGGGAGGCGCGGCGGCGCGCGGGGCGGGACTTCAGCCCCGCAGCGCCGCGCGCAGGATCTCCACCGCCTCGTCGTGGTCCAGGCCCACCCGCGAGATCACCTCGGCGTAGGCCCGGGCGGCGGCCAGTGCCTCGGCGCGCTGGTCGTCGCCCCCCGCGGCGACGAACGTCCCCGAGCGGCCCCGCGTCTCGACCACACCGGCCTGTTCCAGTTCGCGGTAGGCGCGGGCCACGGTGTTCACCGCCACCGACAGCTGGCCCGCCAGCGCGCGCACCGTGGGCAGCCGGTAGCCGACCGGCAGTTCACCGTTGGCGACCGCGATGGCCACGATCGACCTGATCTGCTCGTAGGGCGGTACCCTCGACGTCGGATCGACGCGGATGAAATCCGCCATGTGCCACTGCGCTCCCCACCGTCGCCTGCTGCGGTGTCCGGCCGCGGGCCGGACCGGACACCAAACTATCGTGCGTGTACCGCCCCGCCGCTGCGGACCGGGGCCAGCGGTGTCAGACCGCCTGACGCGGCACCCACTGGATCCCGTGCAGGCGGTGGGTCTCACGGGCGGTGAGCAGCCGCTCGGCGACCTGGGTGGCCTCGCGCACCTGCGGGCGGGCCAGCCGCTTGCGCCGGTAGATCCGGTCCTCGTACCCCCTGGCCCCCACCAGGGTCCGCTCCCGGGCGTAGGCGGCGCGCATCGCCTCGGTCAGCGCCGCGTCCAGGTCCAGGCCCCGCTGGTTCAGCTCCTCCACGGGCGCGTCCCAGGTGCGGGCCCTCTCCAGCGCCTCCTGCGCCTCGGCCACCGCGCGCAGGAGCTCGGGCAGGCGCTCCGCGCTCTCCTGGTCGGTGGCCAGGCTCTCCCGCGCCTGAGCCGTGCTCTGCTTGGCAAGTCCCATGTGTGTGCTCCAGACCACGCGTACCTTCGGACGGAGCCACTCTAGAGGTGACCAACATCATCTTGCGAGCCGGGCCGCGCGTCGGTGGTGGCCGCGCGGGCCGCGATCTGCCACCTTTACGGCGCACACCCCCGAAAGGACCACCGTGAGCAGGAACTACGCCGGACTCAGCCGCGAGCGCATCATCCTCGAGGCGCTCCACATCATCGCTGGCCGCGGGCTCGGAGGCCTGTCCATGCGCCGCCTGGGCGACGCGTTGGAGGTGGAGGCCATGGCCATCTACCACCACTTCCCCCTGGGCAAGGAGCAGCTCTTCAACGCCATCGCCGCCTACGTCACCTCCCCCGCGGCCACCGGCACCGCCCCCGTCGACGAGGAGGCCGAAGAGGAGGCGGAGGGGGCGAAGGAGCCCGAGGAGGACACCCGGCCCTGGGACGTGCACCTCACCGAGTGGGCCGACGCCTACCGGGACCGGCTGCTGGAGTTCTCCGGGGCGCTCTCCCTGCTGGTCCACCGCGCCCCGCGGACGCCGGGCAGCGACGCCACCCGCGCCCTGATCCACGACGCCCTCACCGAGGCGGGCCTGGACGGCGAGGACCTGGAGCGCGCCGCCGACGCCCTGCACTCCTACTGCGTGGGCGCGGTCGTGCACCAGGTCCGCCACCAGGACGAGGAGGACGCGCCCGACGCCGCCGAGTCCCGGGCGCGCTTCCACCACGGGCTGCGCGCCCTGATGCGCGGGCTCGCCTCCTGATCCGGGCCCGGGCGGGGCGGGGGTCCGCCCGGACGCGGCCGCGTCCCGCCCGGACAGGACGGAAACCGCCCCCGGCGGGACCGGCGCCCGGGCCGCTCCGGGCGAAACAGGGACCTTCGTCGGGAACCGAGCGCGTTCCCCCGACGTCGTTACCAGAAGACAGCCGCCCGACCCCGCCCCCTTCTTCTCCCGACGCGGGGCGGTACAGAAAGGTCATCCATGGTTCTCAAGCGCCTGCTCGCCGGTATCGGATTCGGCGGGGCCTCGGTGGAAACCACCCTGCACTCGTCCGTGACCACCCCGGGGGGCACCCTGCGGGGCACCGTCGTCATCGAGGGCGGCAAGGTCGAGCAGCAGATCGAGCGGCTCACCGTCGGCCTCCAGGCCCGGGTCGAGGTCGAGAGCGGCGACCACGAGGGCACCCGCGACCTGGAGTTCCACCGCGTCCAGATCGGCGGCGGCGTGACCCTGGCCCCCGGCCAGCGCTTCGAGCTGCCCTTCGAGCTCTCCGTGCCCTGGGAGACCCCCGTTACCGTCCACCGGGGCCGCCACCTGCACCGCATGAACATCGGTGTGAACACCCGCCTGCACGTGGCGGGCGCGGTCGACCCCGGCGACCTGGACCCGGTGGCCGTGGAGCCGCTCCCCTCGCAGCTGGCCGTGCTGGACTCGCTGGCCTCCCTCGGCTTCTCCTTCAAGCAGGCCGACCTGGAGCAGGGCCGCATCCTGCGCACCCGCCAGCAGCTGCCCTTCTACCAGGAGATCGAGTTCTTCTCGCCCAGCCGCTACCGGGGCCTGAACGAGCTGGAGCTGTCCCTGGTCACCGACGAGCGCGGCGTCGACGTGGTGCTGGAGCTGGACAAGAAACCCGGCCTGCTCTTCTCCGAGAGCCGCGACACCTTCCACCGCTTCAGCGTCGACCACAACGAGGGCGCCGGACGCGACTGGTCGGCCCACCTGCACCAGTGGATCGACTCGCTGGCCGGAAAGCGCACCATGTTCTGATCCCGGCGGGGCCCCGGGGGCGGGCGTCCCCGGGGCCCGCGGCGCTCCCGACCGCCGCTCACCCGGTCCGCTGGCGCGTGCGCTCCGCGCGCAGCTCGCGCGCCTGGTCCGGGTCCAGCACGGGGGCCGCGTTGAGCAGTTCGCGGGTGTAGTCGCTGGTGGGGTTCTCGTACACCGCGTCGCTGTCACCCATCTCCACCACCTCACCCGCACGCATCACCGCGACCCGATCACTCACCTGACGCACCACCGCCAGATCGTGGGCCACGAAGATGTAGGTCAACCCGAAGTCGTCCTGCAACTCCGACAACAACCGCAACACCTGGTCCTGGGTGGACACGTCCAACGCCGAGACCGGCTCGTCGCAGATGATCAGCTTCGGCTTGAGGATCAGCGCCCGCGCGATCGCGATCCGCTGACGCTGCCCGCCCGAGAACGCGTGCGGAAAACGGTTGTAGTGGTTGGGCTCCAACCCCACCCGCTCCAACAGCTCCTGCACCTGACGGCGCACCTTCCTGCCGTCCCTCTCCCCCTGCACCCGCAGCGCCGTGCCGATCGCATCACCCACCGTCAAACGCGGGTTGAGCGAGGAGTAGGGGTTCTGGAAGACCATCTGCACGTCCCGGCGCAACGGACGCAGCGCCCGCTCGGGCATGTGGGTGATGTCGCGGCCCTCGAACTCCACACGGCCCCGCGTGGGCTCCAGCAGACGCATCACCATCCGCGACAGCGTCGACTTACCCGACCCCGACTCCCCCACGATTCCGAGGGTCTCCCCCCGGTGCAGGTCGAAGGAGACCCCCTTGACCGCCCAGAAGTCCGTGGACTTACCCCACATACCACCGCGCACCCTGAACCGCTGCGCCACATCCTCCACCCGCAGCAGGGGCTCGCCCCGCTCCTCCTTCGGCTCGGGGGTGAAGGGCCGGAAGACCTCGTCCGGCCCCTTGCGTCCCGCCTCACCCGCCGCGGTCGACCCCGACCTGCGGCGTTTCTCCTGGTCCTGCCGCTGCCCGCGCTCCGCCCGGTCGCGTGCGCGCCGTCGGGCACGGGAGACCTCCACGCGCGGC
The DNA here is from genome assembly GCA_000340945.1 of Nocardiopsis synnemataformans DSM 44143. Classification (GTDB taxonomy): domain Bacteria; phylum Actinomycetota; class Actinomycetes; order Streptosporangiales; family Streptosporangiaceae; genus Nocardiopsis; species Nocardiopsis synnemataformans. The sequence goes on from ANAW01000199.1 coordinate 23,199, forward strand.
ACGGCGGCCAGGAGCCCCCGGGTGTAGGGGTGCCGGGGTGAGGACAGCACCTCGCGCACGTCGCCGCGCTCGACCGCGACGCCGTGGCGCATGACCACGACCTCGTCCACCGAACCGGCCACCACCGCCAGGTCGTGCGAGACCAGGATCAGGCCCATGCCCAGGTCACGGCGCAGCTCGTCCAGCAGGTCCAGGATCTGCGCCTGCACCGTCACGTCCAGTGCGGTGGTCGGCTCGTCGGCCAGCAGCACCTTGGGCTCGCACATCAGCCCCATCGCGATCAGCACGCGCTGGCGCATACCGCCGGAGAACTCGTGCGGGTAGGAGTTGATCCGCTTGGCGGGCTCGGGGATGCCCACCCGCTCCAGCGACTCCACCGCGCGCTCGCGGGCACGGGACCGCGACACCCCGGAGCGGTGCACGCGCAGCGCCTCCACCAGCTGGTTGCCGACGGTGAACTGCGGGTGCAGCGACTGCATGGGGTCCTGGAAGACCATGGCGATGTCATCACCGCGCATGCGCCGCAGCCTCCTGTCCGGGGCGCCGACGACGTCGGTGCCCGCCACCTCGACCTCCCCGGTGATCCGCGCCCGGCTGCCCCGGTGCAGGCCCATGAGCGCCAGCGAGGTCACGCTCTTGCCCGAGCCCGACTCGCCCACGATGCCCAGCGCTCCCCCGGCGGGCACCGCGAAGGACAAACCGTTCACCGCCCGGACGTCACCGTCCATGGTCGGGAACACCACTCGCAGGTCCTCCACCCGCACGACCGGCCCCGACACCGCGGACTCGCTCACACGACCCCTCCCTCTCCGTCCCCGGACCCGGACCCGGCGGGCCCGGGCCGTGTTCCTCACCCGCGTGCCTCCGGCGCGTCTACCCGTGGATGCGCACGCGCGGGTCGATCAGCGGGTACAGCAGGTCCACCACCAGGTTGCAGAGCACGATGAAGAACGCGCCGAACAGCGTCACGCCCAGGATCACCGGCAGGTCGCTCTGCATGATCGCGGTGACCGCGTACCGTCCGATCCCGTTCAGCGAGAAGACCTGCTCGGTCAGGACCGCGCCGCCCAGCACCAGCCCCAGGTCCAGGCCGAAGATGGTCACGATGGGCGTCAGCGTGGGGCGCAGCGCGTGCTTGAGCACCACGCGGCGCTCGCTCAGCCCCTTGGCCCGGGCGGTGCGGATGTAGTCCTCGCCCAGCGTCTCCAGCATGCCCGCGCGCGTCTGGCGCGCGTACATGGCCGCGTGCAGGAAGGCCAGCGTCAGCCACGGCAGCAGCAACCCCTGGGCCCACCTGGACGGGTCCTCGGTCAGGGGGACGTAGCCCGGCGTGCCGAACAGCCCCCAGGCGTGCACGAGGAAGGCCAGGGACAGCAGGCCGGTGAAGAAGATCGGCAGCGACACCCCCGCCAGGGCGACCGCCATCGCCAGCCGGTCGAACAGACTGCCCTTCCACACCGCGGAGACCACGCCGACCAGGATGCCGCCCACCAGCCAGATCACCCCGGCGCCGAAGGCCAGCGACGCCGTGACCGGCAGCCGCGCCACGATCTCGGGGAAGACCTCCTGGTAGGTCTGGAAGGAGTAGCCCAGACACGGCGCCGCGCACTCGATCGTGTCGCCGCCGAACCGGTACTCCGCGCCCAGGAAGAGGCCCCGGACGAACTCCCCGAACTGCACGACGACGGGCCGGTCCAGGCCCAGCCGGTCGATGGTGGCCTGGATGGCCTCGGGTGTGGGGGCGCGGCCCACGTACATCGTCGCCAGCTGTTCGACGGTGCGCCCCGCCCACCGGGGCACCACGTAGAAGATGGCGAAGGTGACCATGGTGACCACGGCCAGGAGCAGGAGTCCGGCGCCCAGGCGGCGCAGGATGTAGGTCAGCAACGCGCGTGCCTTCCGTGCGGGGGACCGGGCGGGGCCGCGGGGAACGCGGTGGCCGACCTCGCCGGGGACATGTCCACAGCGGCAACGCTAGCGGAGCGTGACCGTTCGATCACGCTCCTGCGGCCCGGCGTGTACGCGCGGAGGGCGCCCGCCCCCGGCGCCTCAGCTGGGCCCGAGCACGGCCCGTCCCGCGCGCAGCGCCGCGCACGTCTCGGGGTAGTCGAACAGCTCCCCTTCGAGGACCTCCAGGACGTGGGCCACGCCCGCGGCCGGGACCCCGCGCACCTCCAGCACGCCGCGGGTCCACGCCAGGAAGCGGGTGAAGACCGCGCCGTCGCCCACGTACAGCGACGTCAGCAGGAAGTCGGTGATGTGCCCCAGGTCCTCGACCGTCCGGTCCAGGTCCGCGCCCTCCAGGCTGGCGCCCCGGGCCGTGTAGAGGGCGCGTGCGCGCTCCACGCCGGTCCGCACCAGGTCGCGGCGGCGGTGCACCAGGCTCGCGTACTCGGCCGTCGGGGTCAGCGCCTCCTCCCGCGGCCGGAGGGACGCCAGCGGCAGGCGCCGCTCCAGCAGGTCGGCGGCGGACCGGGCGTCGGCCGCCCACAGGCTCGCGCCCAGCCGGAGCGCGAGGGAGGCGTCCGGACCGAAGCCGCGCCCCCCGGCGATGACGGGCACCCCGGTGCGGGTGGCGGCGGTGATCATGGCGTGGGCGCTGACCAGGTGCGAGGGCAGGGAGCAGCTCAGCGCCACCGCGTCGGGCGCGGTCTCCTGGAGGTGGAGGGTCAGGTGGTGGGCGGGCACGCTCGCCCCGAGGAAGGTGACCCTCCAGCCGCGCAGGCGCAGCACGTCCCCGAGCAGGCGCGCGGGCAGGCCGTGCCACTCCCCCTCGACGCAGGCCACCACCACCGAGCCCAGCGGGCGGTCCCTGGCGGCGCGCGCCAGCCCGTGTTCGAGGACCAGGCCCAGGGCGAGCTCGCCGATGTGGGTGGCGGCGTGCTCCCGGGCCACCGAGAGTTCGTTGGCCTGCCACATCATCCCCACGCGCACCTGTGACACCGCGATCACGTCCAGGACCAGCGACTCGTGTTCGACTCCGGCCGCCAGCGCGTCCCGCACCACGGCCAGGGCTCCCGCGTCGTCGAGGTCGCGCACGCGCGCGAAGAAGTCGTCGGCGACGCCGGCGGGGGACACGGGCGCGACCGCGTCCGGCAGGGTGTCGTGTTCAGCGGTCACCGGCGACGCCTCCCCGCGGGAAGCGGGCCTGCACGGTGAGCACCGTGATGTCGTCGTGCTCTCCTCCGTCGAGCCAGTCGCCGACCACCTGGGCGATCCGGTCCGAGACGGCCGGGGCGGGCATGCCCCCGCACTCGGCCAGCAGCCGGGCCAGGCGTTCCTCGCCGAGCATCTCCCCGCCCAGCAGGGGGTTGCGCGCCTCGGTGACCCCGTCGCTGAAGACCACCATCGTCTCGCCGGGGGCCAGGGTGAACTCCGTCTCCCGGAAGACGGCCTCCTCCACCGCGCCCACGAAGAGGCCCCCGACGGACACCTCCCGGACGGTGCCGTCCACGCCCACGACGAGCGGGGGCGGATGGCCTCCCCCGGCGGCGCGGATCCGCAGCCCGCCGCCGGGCAGGGGGCTGGCGAGCCCGAGGAGCATGGTGCTGAACTTCTCCGGGTCGGTGCGCAGCAGCAGGACGTTGAGCAGTTCCAGGAGCCGCCGGGGGTCCTGCTCGACCAGCCGCAGCGCCTCCAGGGACTGGCGGATCATCCCGGTCAGGAGGGCGGCGTCGTTGCCCTTGCCGCACACGTCCCCGAAGGAGAAGTCGAAGCCCTCGTCCAGTTCGTTGACCTGGTAGAAATCGCCGCCGATGCGCTCGGCCTCGACGGCGGAGCGGTAGGCCGCCCCCAGCACGGCGTGCGCGACCCCGGGCAGGGGCGCGGGCGCCAGCGCGGCCTTGAGGGTGGAGGCGGTGCGGGCCTGGTACTGGTACATGTGGGCGGCGCTCAGGGCCGAGCCCACGCGCTCGGCGTACTCCGTGAGCGCCTCGGTGTCCGCCGCGTCGAAGTAGCCCCGGGCGCGGTGGAACAGCAGCGCCCCGGCGGCACCGGACAGGCCGGGGACGGCCACGGCGCACAGCGCGCCCCGGGCGCCGCCGTACCCGGCCAGCTCCAGGAGGAGCTTCTCGACGGGGTCGCCGGGGGTGGGCTCCACCACCGTGCGCGCCCCGTCCATGACCTCGCTCAGCCAGGCGGCGCCGTCCACCGTGCCGCGGTCCCAGAGGCCCTCGCCGGTCCCGACGCGGCGGCGGCCGTTCTCGGAGGTGAACGCGGCGGTCCAGCGCACCGAGCCGTCGGTCTCGGCGAGGAAGAGCGCGCACAGGTGGGCCGCCTCCGGTACCGGGAAGCGCACCGTCTGCTCCACCAGGCGGACCGGGTGCAGGATGTTGCCCAGCTCGCGGGCGGCGCGTCGGAGCCTGGCGCCCGCGGCGGGCCTGGGGGCCGCGTCGGCCCGGCGTTCGCTGACCGGTCCGGCCCCGTCGTCCTCCAACGGAGCGCGGCCACTGGTCCCCGAAGCAAGCACTGGTGTTCCACTCCCCCACGCGTCGCGGCGCACGGTCCGCGTCGGGCCGTGCGGGCGGCTCCGCCGAGCGCGTCCACACACGCGCGGTGCACGCGCGGGCGTGGGCGGCGCAGGCGGGTGCCGCGGGGCATCGGGCCACCGCTGACGCGGAGCGCGCCAAGGACGGGAGGGGCCACCGGCAGCGGGGAGACGACGCCCGGTCTCCCACGCTACCCGGCATGATCTGCGGGCACACGGACCGGAGGGCGAAAGTTGTCGTCCGGCAACCCTTCGGCGCCGCACACCCCCGCGCGGGCCCGAGGCGCTCCCACCGCCGCCTCCTACTCCCGCGTCGTTCCCAGGGCCATGTAGTCGTACATGGAGTAACCCGAGTGGTAGTACACGTTGGTCAGGTTCGGCGGGCGGTACAGCACCGTGCGCTCGAACACCGCGGGCAGGATCGCCGCCTGCTCCATCGCCCGCCGGTCGATCCGGGTGTAGGTCGAGGCGCGCTCCTCGGGGTCCTCCACCGTGACGACCTCGTCGAACCAGGCGTTGATCCGGTCGTCGTCCAGCTCCGAGATGTTGGCGTTGCCTGCCTCCTGGATGGCGTCGCCGTCCAGGATCTTGCTCATGAACCCGTAGCCGCTCGCCCAGTCCGGGGCCCACCCGTACACGGTCAGGCCCAGGTCGTTGTCCTCCACGAAGGACGGCGACCCGGCCTGGGTGTTGGTGTAGGTGTCCGAGGGGTACTGCTTGATGCGCGTCTCGATGCCCACTCGGGTCAGGGCCTGCTGGAGTGCCTCGGCGGTGCTCACGTCGGAGGGCCGGTCGGCCCGGACGCCGATGGAGGTGGAGAACCCGTCGGGCTCGCCGCACTCCTCCAGCTTCTGCCGGGCCATGTCCAGGTCGCCCTGGTTGTCCTGGGAGGGGTACAGGTCGATGCCGGGATCGGCGCCCGGCAGCGACGCGGGCATGATCTGGGTGGCGATGTCGCCGCCGCTGTCGCCGCCCCAGGCCCGCTGGAGGGCGTCGCGGTCGGCCGCGTACATGACCGCCTGGCGGCAGGCCAGGTCGTCCAGGGGTTCCAGGACGGTGCTGATGTTGACGTAGCGCAGGGTGTTGCTCTGCGGGTTGTCGACGCTGTTCCTGCGGGCCTCGTCGGTGAGCAGGGTGCCCCGCATCGCGGGCCCCACCCCGGCCCCGGCCAGGTCGACGTCCAGGTCCCCGTTGGTCAGGCGCTGGTCGATCTCGTTCTGCTCCACCCCCAGCTGCACCTCGATCCGGTCCGGCAGCGCCTCGCGGGTCGGGTCGGTGGCGGGGTCCCACTGGTCGTTGCGCACCAGGTTCAGGGAGACGCCGGGCCGGTACTCGCCGTCGAACTTGTAGGGGCCGGAGGAGACGACGCGGCTCTGGTACTGCTCACCGCGGTCGGCCTCGGGCGGGACCGGCGCGGTCTGCGGCTGGATGAGCAGGTACGGGAACTCGGCGAAGGGGTCCTTGAGGTGGAAGACCAGGGTGTGGTCGTCGGGGGTCTCGATCCCGCCGAACCCGGCCAGCGGGTCGTCCTCGTCGGCGTAGGGGCCCTCGTAGTCCTCGCTGTCGGCCAGCAGGTCCTGGAAGTACTTGGGGCCGTTGGGCAGGGCCTGGGCGCCGAAGTTGCTGCGCGCGATGGCGTACTCGATGTCGGGCGCGGTGATCTCGGAGCCGTCCTCGTAGCGCAGCCCCCGCTTGATGGGCACCGTCCACTCGGTGAGGTCCCCGTTGGGCTCGGGCATCGCCGCGGCCAGGTCGGGCTGGAGCTCGGTGCCCTCCGCGCCGGGCGCTCCGACGTAGGTGAGCAGGGTGCGCGCGTAGTAGCGGCTGAAGTTCCAGCTGAACGCGTAGTAGGTGTTGCCGGGGTCGGGCGAGTCGAAGTCCGAGGAGATGGCGTAGCGCAGGGTGCCGCCGGTCTGGTCGGAGGGGTTGACCACCTCGGTCTCGCCCTGGTTGAACTCGGCGTCGACCGGGCCGCCCCCGCCCCCGCCGCCCCCCGCGCCTCCGCAGGCGGCCAGCAGCAGGGCCGCGGCCGTGCCCGCGGCCAGGGACGCGGTCGCCCGGCGGCGTCCGCGGCGCCGGGAGGGCGCCGCGTCTGTGTGGTGGTGGGTGGTCAACCTTGCCTCCTGGTCGGATTGGCTGCTGGGGGCCGGTGCCCGGCCCTGAACACGCGGCGGGCCCGGCCCGTCAGTCGGAGGAGCGGGGGTCGAAGGCGTCGCGCAGCCCGTCGCCGAAGAGGTTGAAGGCGAGGACGGTGACGAAGATGGCCAGTCCCGGGATCAGCACGAAGTGCGGCGCGATGGTGTAGAAGCGCAGGGCGTTGTCCAACATGCCGCCCCAGGTGGCCATGGGCGGGTTGATGCCCACGCCCAGGAAGCTCAGGGCCGCCTCGAACAGGATGTTGGTGGGGATGAGCAGCGTGGAGTAGACCAGGATCGGCGTGACGAGGTTGGGCAGGATCTCGCGGAAGACGATGTGGGCGCTGCCCGCGCCGAGGCTGCGGGAGGCCTCCACGAACTCGCGCTCCCGAAGGGTCAGGGTCTGCCCGCGCACGATGCGGCCGATGTAGGGCCAGTTGAAGAACCCGATGATGAAGACCAGCACGCCGATGCGCAGGCCGTTGCCGCTCAGGCCGAAGGAGCCGTCGGGGACGACGCCGACCAGGGCGATGGCGAAGAGCAGCAGCGGGAAGGCCAGGAAGATGTCCATGGCACGGCTGATGACCGTGTCGACCCAGCCGCCGAAGTACCCGGCGACCATGCCGAGGACGGTGCCGATGACCACGCACACCAGGGTGGCGACCGTGGCGACCAGCAGGGAGGTGCGGGCGCCGTGGACGATGCGGCTGAACAGGTCGCGCCCGTTGACGGGTTCCACGCCGAGCAGGTGGTCGAGGCTGATCCCGCCCCAGGGGTCGAGTCCCAGGGAGGGGTCGGCGGGGTCGCGCAGGACGCCGCCGGTGAGCGGGTCGATCAGCTCCTGGTTGAACTGGTTGGGCGGGTAGCCGAACCAGGAGGTGAGCAGGGGCGCGAAGACCGCGACCAGGATGAGCAGGAGGACGACGACTCCCCCGGCCATGCCGAGGCGGTCCCTGCGGAAGCGCTGCCAGGCGATCTGGCGCAGGGACCTGTTCGCCGACCCGCGTCCCCCGGAGGCCGCCGCCTCGGGGTCGGCGTGCTGGGAGGACTCGGGCGCGTCCATCGGCACGGACATGTGCACCCCTGCCAGTCGGCATGACTTTTCGCAGCTATTTGACTACGAAGAGTTTGCACGAGCCGCACGGGGGTTTCCAGCCTCCGCGCCGGTGTCCCCGAACGGTGTCGGGCCCGGCCCGGAAGCCGGGAACCGGGACTGCGGGAGCGTCGCCGGGTTCGGTACGTGTCCCCGACGCGCGATGGCCGTTCCGGGAACGGCACCGCCTCAGCGGTGCGGAGCCGCACGCCCTTGCCGGTTCAGGCATGTGCCAGGTGTCCGGGAACCGGCCGCGACTGGAACGGGCCGCCTCTCCGAACCGCACGCGCGAGGCGAGCGGCCGGACCCGGGGGCGGACACTGCCGAAGCGGTCCCGGGCCGCACGCGCGATGCGAGCGGCCCGGGAACAACCAGGGGCCTGCACGGCGGTTACCCGGGTCCGTCCGTGCCCTCTTCCCCGGCCTGCCCCGGAAGGACTACCCGGGTCAGACCGCGTCCTGACCGGCCACGACTCCGTCCGCCAGCCGCAGCTCCGACCAGGCCCAGTTGCGGCGCAGCCACCGGTCGTGCGAGGCCACCACCACCGCGCCGGGCGCGGTGCCCAGTGCCTCCTCCAGTTCCTCGGCCAGCGCCAGGGACAGGTGGTTGGTCGGCTCGTCCAGCAGCAGCACGTCCGGTGCGTGTCCCACCAGCATCGCCAGTGCCAGGCGTCGCCGCTGTCCCACGCTGAGCCTGCCCACCGGCCGGTCCAGGTCGCGCGGGGCGACCAGGCCCAGGTCGGTCAGGCGGGGAGCCCCGGGCAGGGCGCCGTTGAGCCCCTCGTAGAGCGAACGCGGGGTCCGCTCGGGGTCGGGAAAGACCACGTCCTGTTCCAGCAGGGCGACCGCGGCCCCGCGCCGCCACAGCACCTGGCCCGACGCGGGGCGCAGCCGGTGCCCCAGGGCGTACAGCAGCGTGGACTTGCCCGCGCCGTTGGGACCGGTGACCAGCAGGCGCCCGTCCGAGGGCACGTCCAGGTGGTCCAGGCGCAACCGGCCCGGCACGACCAGGTCGCGCAGGGAGATCGCCTGGCCGTCGGCCGTGCCCGGGTCGCGGGTCAGCGAGGCGCTGAACTCCAGCGGCCTGGGCGGTTTGCGCACCTGGTCGCGCTCCAGCTCCTCCAGCCTGCTCCGGGCATTGCGCACCCGACGCGAGACCTGCTTGTCCACGCGCCCGCCCAGGAAGTCGTAGCCCATCTTGTCGTTGTCCTTCGGGGCCCGGTTGTGCGAGACCTGCCGGGAGGTGGTGCGCACCGCCTCGCGCAGACCCTTGAGGGTGTCCTGTTCGTCGCGGTAGCGCTGCTCCCAGCGTTCGCGCTCCAGCCGCTTCTCCCGCAGGTAGAAGGAGTAGGCGCCGCCGTAGTAGGCGGGACCGTCCACAGCCGGGTCCAGGTCGAGCAGGCCGGTGCACACCGCGTCGAGGAACACCCGGTCGTGACTGGCCAGCACCACCAGTCCGGGCAGGCCGCGCAGGTACCCTTCCAGGAACTCCAGCGCCTGGTCGTCGAGGTGGTTGGTGGGCTCGTCCAGCAGCAGGGCGCGCGGGCGGCGGATGAGCAGGGCCGCTAGGCCCAGGCGTCCGCGCTGGCCGCCCGACATCCGCCCCACCGGCCGGTCCGGGCCGATGCCGTCCAGGCCCAGTCCCGCCACCACCAGTTCGGCCCGGCGCTCGGCGTCCCACACCTCCAGCAGTTCGGCCTCGGCCAGCGCCTCGGAGTACTCCCGCAGGGCCTCCCCGTCCTCGGGCGAGCCGTCCAGCGCGACCGCGCTCGCGGTCAGTCGCCGCTCCACCCGCCGGGCCGGTTCGAGGGCCTCGGCGACCACCCGGGCCAGGGTCGTGTCCGGGGCGTGGGGCAGCTCCTGGTACAGGAACCCGGTGTCCGCGGGGCGCTCCACCCGCCCGGCGTCGGGTTCCTCCTCCCCGGCCAGCAGCCGCAGGAGGGTGGACTTGCCCGAGCCGTTCTCCCCCACGAGGCCGAGCCGCTGGCCGGGGGCGACGTCGACGTCCACGCCGTCGAACACCACGTGGGCGCCGTAGGACCTGGCGAGGTCGCGGGCGCGCAGCAGGGGCGGGCCGGTCGGGACCGTGTGCGGTGCGGACGCGGAGGCGGCGCCGGTCGTGTTGCCGAGGGTCATGGGGTGGACCACCCTTCGTTTCGGGGTGGGCCTCGATGCGCGGGACCGGTTCGCCTGCGCGGCGCGGTCCGGGGACGACACAGGAGTCGTCGACATCGAGACCGCACCGGGGCTGGGTGCACTACACGCCGAGCGGGGATCCGGCTCCAGCCACTGTGGGCGAGCCCCGCGCGCTCGGCGGTCGTCGGTCTCGATGTCACATACGCATGTTGCGCCCAGGCTAACCCGCCGGGGCGGCGCGGGCAACGGAATTACGCGGGTGTCCGGCCACGCGCGCGAACCGGCCCCGCCGCGCGGCGCCGTGCGCCTGGAAGGGTTCTCTCCCCTTCCATAGCCCCTGCCCACCGGTGCGTTGGCCGTCGCGCGGGCCGGCCCCGCCCGTCCCGGAGGGCTTCCCCAGCTGGCCCAGGTCGGCCGGGAGTGAGGCGGCGTCCGTCCCCTCCCCGTCGAGTGCGTTGGCGTGCAGGCGGACCGGGGCGGGTGCTCACCCGCTCCCGGGGATGCCCACGGAGAGGCGGGCCGGGCTGCGGTGTGACCGGCGCGGTCCGCCGGTCACACCGCAGCGGCCGTGGTCAGTCCCTGCCGCGCATGGAGCGGTAGCGCCGCACCAGGGAGGTGGTGGAGGCGTCCAGGCCGGACACGTCGGCGCCCTCGGTGAGGGCGGGCTCGACCCGCTTGGCCAGCACCTTGCCCAGCTGCACGCCCCACTGGTCGAAGGAGTTGATGTTCCACACCGCGCCCTGGACGAACACCTTGTGCTCGTAGAGGGCTACCAGCTGCCCGAGCACCGACGGGCTGAGCCGGTCGGCGAGGATGGTCGTCGTGGGCCGGTTGCCCTCGAAGGTCCGGTGCGGGACCAGGTCGGCGGACACGCCCTCGGCGGCGACCTCCTCCGCGGTCCGGCCGAAGGCCAGCGCCTGCCCCTGGGCGAACAGGTTGGCCATGAGCAGGTCGTGCTGGGGCACCAGGTGCTCGGGCAGGTCGGGGGCCGGGTTGGCGAAGCCGACGAGGTCGGCGGGCACGAACCGGGTGCCCTGGTGCAGCAGCTGGAAGTAGGCGTGCTGGCCGTTGGTGCCCGGGGTGCCCCACACCACCGGGCCGGTCTGCCAGTGGACGGGGCGCCCGTCGCGCTGCACCGACTTGCCGTTGGACTCCATGTCGAGCTGCTGGAGGTAGGCGGTGAACTTGGACATGTGGTGGCTGTAGGGCAGCACCGCGTGGGTCTGGGCGCCGTGGAAGTTGCCGTACCAGACGCCGAGCAGGCCCAGCAGGAAGGGCAGGTTGCGCTCGACGGGGGCGGTCGCGAAGTGGGTGTCCATCAGGTGGAACCCGGCGAGCATCTCCCGGAACCGCTCGGGGCCCACCGCCACCATCAGGGACAGGCCGATGGCGGAGTCGTAGGAGTAGCGACCGCCCACCCAGTCCCAGAACCCGAACATGTTGCGGGTGTCGATGCCGAACTTCGCCACCTCCTCGCCGTTGGTGGAGACGGCGGCGAAGTGCCTGGCGATGGCCCCGTCGTCGCTGTCGCTCTTGAGGCCCAGCCCGTCCAGCAGCCAGGTGCGGGCCTCGGTGGCGTTGGTGATGGTCTCGATCGTGGTGAAGGTCTTGGAGGCGACCACGAACAGCGTCGTGGCCGGGTCGGCGTCCACGAGCGCCTCGTGCAGGTCGGTGCCGTCCACGTTGGAGACGAACCGGAACTCCAGCCCGCGGTCGGTGTAGGGGCGCAGCGCCTCGTAGGCCATGGCGGGCCCCAGGTCGGAGCCGCCGATGCCGATGTTGACGATCCGGCGCACCGGCTGACCGGTGTGGCCGAGCCACTCCCGGGCGCGGACCCGGTCGGCGAACTCCGCCATCCGGTCCAGGACCTCCTGGACCTCGGGGACGACGTCGCTGCCGTCGGTGCTGACCACCTGCCCGCGCGGCGCGCGCAGGGCGGTGTGCAGGACGGCCCGGTCCTCGGTGAGGTTGACGTACTCGCCGCCCAGCATGGCGTCGCGCAGGTCGGCGACCCGGGTGGCCCCGGCCAGGTCGGCGAGCAGGCGCAGGGTCTCGTCGGTGACGAGGTTCTTGGAGTAGTCGACGTGCAGGTCGCCGACGTCGAGCGTGTACCGCTCGGCCCGGCCGGGGTCGTCGGCGAACAGCTCGCGAAGGGCGGTGGAGCCCCACCGCCCGTGGTGCTCGCGCAGCGCGGTCCACTCGTCCCGCTGGTCCAGGGGAACGCCCGGGCGGGCGCGTTCTCCGGTGTCCTCAGCGCGCGGGAGAGGTGTACTGGCAGACATCCGGCGGCTCCTCGTCGGTCGGTGCTCCGGCGGCACGGCGCGGGTGCTCGGCCCGCGCGCCGCCCGCGGTGCGCGGCTGTGCTTCCCACCACAAGCCTCCCACGAAAACCCGGCCCCGCGGGGGTTGTCCACAGGCCCGGTCCGGACTTTCGCGCGCGGCGCGGCACCGGTTCCGGCACGCCCCTCAGCGCAGGCCGCTGCCCTCCTCCTCGCGCTCCCGCCGCAGCACGGCCACCTCAGCGCGCAGCGCCCGCAGCTCGGCCAGGATCATGACGGCCTGTCCCCCGTCGGGACCACCGTCGTCGGGGCCCCCGTCCGCCCGGCCCGCGGAGCCGCCGCCCCCGCCGCCGTCGCCGCTCTGCTCGTCGTCCTTCTCCAGGGCCTCCACGGCCACGGCGATGAACAGATTGAGCGCCACCAGCGTGGACACCAGCACGAAGACCACGAAGAACACCCACGCCATCGGCTTGTGCTCCATCACGTCCTTGGCGATGGTGCCCCAGCCGTCCGCGGTGGCGATCTGGAACAGGGTGAACAGCGACGAGGGCAGGTCGCCGAAGTACTGCGGCGAGACGTCGGCGAAGAGCTCGGTGGCCATGACCGCCGACACGTACAGCAGCAGCATCACCAGGAACAGGATGGACATCATGCCGGGCAGTGCCCGGAACAGGCCCGTGACGACGTGGCGCAGGGTCGGGATCACCGACAGCAGGCGCAGCACCCGCAGCACGCGCAGGACACGCAGGACCGAGAAGGGACCGGAGGCGGGCAGCAGCGCGATCCCGACGATCACCATGTCGAACCAGCTCCAGGGGTCGCGGAAGAACGCCCGCCGGTGGGCGTACATCCGCATCCCCAGTTCCAGGACGAACAGGGCCAGGATGGTCAGGTCGACGGCGCGGAGGAGGCCGCCGTGGGAGTCCGTCACCCGGGGTGAGGTCTCCGCGCCGAGGATGACGGCGTTGACGAGGATGAGGGTGATGACGCAGGCCTGGAACCAGGGGGCGTCGACGATGGCTCGAACGCGCTCGCGCACGACAGAGGGGGCTCCGTTCACATATCGGACAGCGCGGCAGAAGCCTACCGTGGGTCACCTTGTCCGGTTCCGCACCCGCCGCTCCCGGCTACCGCCCCTGGCGCCCTCTGTCCCGAGCGGGCATGATCGGGGTAAGGGGACCGAGCGTGAGGGGGACGCCGGTGACAGAGTCAACCGAGGGCTTCGACGAGTCCGGGGCGCGGTCCTGGGACCCCGGCTACGACGACGACGTGGACGCGGACATGGACGTGGGGGCCGCGGACCAGGACTCCGCGGTGGCCGACTTCCTGCGGTACTTCCCGGAGGGCCACCGGATCGAGGAGATCGAGGACCACGACGTCCTGGGCATCGACGCGGAACTGGGCCAGGAGCTTCCCGAACAGGCGCCCGAGACCGGCGGGGAGCGCCCGCCGACCGCCCGGCGCGAGGAGCTGGCGCGGCTGCTGCGGGCCGAGGAGTTCGCCGACAGGTTCCGCGACCGCGGCCGGTGACCCCGTGACGCGGTGACGCGGTGACGCGGTGACGCGGTGAAGCTCAGTCGGCCAGGTCGGCGCTGAGCCAGCGCTCCACGCGCAGGACGTGCACGGTCGCGGCGGCCCGGGCCGCGTCGGGGTCGCGCGCCACGAGGGCCTCGTGGATGCGCAGGTGGTCCTCGCGCAGCTTGGCGGTGAGCCCGGCCTCCCGGTGCCCCGCCCACACGCGGGCGTGGAAGGTACGCGAGGACAGACCGTCGTTGACCGCGGCCAGGGTGGCGTTGCCCGTGCTGGCCACGATGGCCTGGTGGAAGCCCAGGTCGGCGCTGACGGTGTCGGCGAAGGTGTCGTCCCCGTCCCCGATCCGCTCCAGCAGGGCGCCGATGCGGTCGAGGTCCTCGGCGCTGGCCCGCGCGGCGGCCAGGGCGGTGGCGGCGGGTTCGAGCATGCGCCGCACCTGGAGGACCTCCAGGAGGGTGTGCCCCTGGGAGACCTCGGCCAGGACGGAGAAGGTCTCCAGCAGATCGGCGGGGCGCAGCGCGGTGACGTAGACGCCCGCGCCGTGGCGGGACTCCAGGACGCCGAGCGTGGTCAGGGAGCGGATGGCCTCGCGCATGGAGCTGCGGGACACCCCGAACTGCGCGGACAGGTCGCGTTCGGTGGGCAGGCGCTCCCCCGGTCCGACCCGCCCGTCGGCGATCATCGCCTTGATCCGGTCGGCGGCGCGCCGGGTGACGGTGGTGCGCCCGGCGTCGGGGTCGCTCACGGAATTCCTCCAGTCCGTCCGGTCGTCCGGTTCGTTTGTCGCCCCGGCGGAGCCGGGTCAGGGCGGGGAACTCGTGTGGCCCACGCCACCGCCGCCCCTCAAGAGATCATACCAATTCGCCACCGCCTCACCCCACATCGCTCTTTTCGCCCCCCCTTCTTGCCCAGATGCTTGCCGTCGTGCAAAATTGGTCGGACCACCCCAGGCTCGTGGCGAGCAGTTCCGCCATGGCAGCGCACCGCGTAAGCCGTCCCGGCGGGTCCGCACGCGCGCGCCGGTCGGCGGGGCACGAAGGAGGCACATGCGGATCGCGCTGTTCATCACCTGCGTCAACGACACGCTCTTCCCCGACACCGGGCGGACGGTCGTGCGCCTCCTGGAGCGGTTGGGGCACGAGGTGGTCTTCCCCGAGGGCCAGACCTGCTGCGGGCAGATGCACTACAACACCGGCTACCGGCGCTCGGCGAGCCGTCTGGCCGTGCGCTTCGTGCGCACCTTCGAAAGCGCCGACGCCGTCGTGGTCCCCTCCGCCTCCTGCGCTGCCATGGTCCGCGACAACTACCCGCGTCTGGGCGCCAGCGGGAGCCGCCTGTCGCGCAAGGTGGCCGACCTCGCCCCGCGCGTGTACGACCTCACCGAGTTCCTGGTGGACGTGCTCGGCGTGACGGACGTGGGCGCCTACTACCCGCACAGGGTGGCCTACCACCCCACCTGCCACGGGCTGCGCATGCTCGGCCTGGGCGACCGCCCCTACCAGCTGCTGCGCGCCGTGCGCGGCCTGGAGCTGGTGGAGCTGACCGGGGCCACCGAGTGCTGCGGCTTCGGCGGCACGTTCGCGGTCAAGAACGGCGACGTGTCCTCGGCCATGGGCGCGGACAAGGCACGCCACGCCGTGGAGACCGGCGCCGAGGTGCTGTGCGCGGTCGACAACTCCTGCCTGATGCACATCGGCGGCACCCTGTCCCGGCAGCGGTCGGGGATGAGGGTGGCACACCTGGCCGAGATCCTGGCCAGTACCGAGAAGGAGGGCGCATCCCGATGAGCGCGACGTTCCTGGGCATACCGCCCTTTCCCGAGGCCGCCGCGGGCGCGGTCAACGACGCCCGGCTGCGGCACAACCTGCGCAAGGCCACGCACACCATCCGCGACAAGCGCGCCGCCGTCGTCGACGAGCTGCACGAGGACTGGCAGCGCCTGCGCGCGGAGGGTGCCGCGGTCAAGGAGCACACCCTGCGCCACCTGGACCGATACCTGGAGCAGCTGGAGGAGTCCGTCCAACGGGCGGGCGGACGGGTGCACTGGGCCTCCGACGCGGCCGAGGCCAACGAGATCGTCACCCGGCTGGTCCGGGCCACCGGCGAGACCGACGTGGTCAAGGTCAAGTCGATGGCCACGCAGGAGATCGAGCTCAACGAGGCCCTCGCCGCAGCCGGGATCACCGCCTACGAGACCGACCTGGCCGAGCTGATCGTGCAGCTGGGCGAGGACCTGCCCTCGCACATCCTGGTGCCCGCCATCCACCTGGGCCGCGCCCAGATCCGCGAGATCTTCCTGGAGCAGATGGCCGAGTGGGGCGTGCCCGCGCCCCGGGGCCTGACCGACGACCCCCGGGCGCTGGCCGAGGCGGCCCGCGTGCACCTGCGCGAACGCTTCCTGCGCACCCGCACCGCGATCTCGGGGGCCAACTTCGCGGTGGCCGACAGCGGCACGCTCGTGGTGCTGGAGTCGGAGGGCAACGGGCGCATGTGCCTGACCCTGCCCCAGACGCTGATCTCCGTGGTCGGCATCGAGAAGATCGTGCCGACCTGGTCGGACCTGGAGGTGTTCCTCCAGCTGCTGCCGCGCTCCTCCACCGGCGAGCGGATGAACCCCTACACCTCCACCTGGACCGGGGTGACGCCGGGTGACGGCCCCCAGGAGTTCCACCTGGTGCTGCTGGACAACGGGCGCACCGACGTGCTGGCCGACACCGTGGGCCGCCAAGCGCTGCGCTGCATCCGCTGCTCGGCGTGCCTGAACACCTGCCCGGTCTACGAGCGCACCGGCGGGCACTCCTACGGTTCGGTCTACCCGGGCCCGATCGGCGCGATCCTCACCCCGCAGCTGCGGGGGATGTCCTCGCCGGTGGACGAGGCGCTGCCCTACGCGTCTTCGCTGTGCGGGGCCTGCTACGAGGTGTGCCCGGTGGCCATCGACATCCCCGAGGTGCTGGTGCACCTGCGCGAGGAGGTCGCGGAACGGCCTGGGCACGCCGGGGAGAGGGCGCTCATGGCGGGCGCCGAGGCGGTGCTGTCCTCCCCGCGGACGCTGGGCGCGGTCCAGCGCGCGGCGGGGCTGGGGCGCCGCGCGGTCCCGCGCCACCTGCCGGGCCTGGCGGGGGCCTGGACCGACACGCGGGACGTGCCCGACGTCCCCGCCGAGTCCTTCCGCCAGTGGTGGGACAGGCGCGGAGGGGAGGGCCGATGAGCAGCCGCGAGCGGATCCTGGCCAGGGTCAGGAGTGCGCTGGCCGACGTGCCCGCCGACGAGTCGCCGGTGCGGGAGGCCGGGCGCGGCTACGCCGACAGCCACGGTGTGGGGCCCGCGCTGGAGGTGCTGGAGGACCGGCTGCTGGACTACCGGGCGCTGGTGCGCCGGGTGGGCGCCGACCGCGTGGCCGCCGAGGTGGCCGCCGCGCTGGAGCGCCGCGGGGCGCGGCGGGTGGTCGTCCCGGCGGACGCCCCGCCGGAGTGGTTCGCGCACGCCTCCGCCGAGCGGCTGCCCGACTCCCGTGAGGAGCCGCTGGCGGTCGCCGACCTCACCGGCGTGGACGGCGTGGTCACCGGCTGCGCGGTGGCCGTGGCCGAGACCGGCACGATCGTCCTGGACGGCGGGCCGGGCCAGGGGCGCCGGGCCGTCACCCTGGTGCCGGACTACCACCTGTGCGTGGTGCGCGCCGACCAGGTGGTGGACGGGGTGCCGCAGGCGGTCCGGCTCCTGGACCCGTCGCGCCCGCTCACCTGGATCAGCGGCCCCTCGGCGACCAGCGACATCGAGCTGAACCGGGTGGAGGGGGTGCACGGCCCGCGCACCCTGGAGGTGCTGCTGGTGGAACCGGCGCACTGAAACCGTCGACGAGGCCGCCGTGGGCGAAGGCACGGCCCTGCGGCCGCGGCTCCCCGGACCCGGTGGGCCTCGGCCGGACAACGGGCGAGGGCGGACAGCGGGCGGGTGCGTCCTCCGGCGGCCCCGGCGTGCTGAATCCGCTGGTGGGAGCCTCCGGGGTGGTGCTGTCCCCACCCCCCTCCTCCGGGACGTCCCCGGGGGAGGGGGGTGGACGCCCCGATGGCGCCGCACGGGCCGCCCTTCCTAGCGTGGGCGGTGACCACGACGGCACCGAACGACGGGACACCATGCCCCCCACACCGCACCCATCCCCCGCCCCCTCCGCCCGCGCGCTCCGGGCCGGCACCGCCCTCGCCGCGGCCGCCGCACTGGCGCTGCCGGCCTCCCTGACCGCCGCCGGAACGGCCGCGGCCGACACCGGGCCCTCCGGCACCGCCTCCGCCGACGCCCTCCGAGCCGCCCTGCCCGAGCCCACCGGGGACCACCCGGCGGGCAGGACGACCCTGCACCTGGTGGACGGGGAGCGCGAGGACGTGTGGGTGGGCGGACCCCGCCAGCTGATGGTCACCCTGTGGTACCCGGCGCGGGTGGACGCGGGCCGCCCCGCGCCGTACATGACCGAGGCCGAGTCCGCCGCCATGGTCGCGGAGCTGGGCCTGGACCTGCCCGCCGACCTCATGCACAGCGGGGTGCGCACCTCCTCCCGTCTGGACGTGCCGCCCGCGCGCACCCGCGCCGGGTTCCCGCTGGTGGTCCTGTCCCCCGGCGCGGGGCACAACCGGATCGAGCTGTCCTCGCTGGCCGAGGAGCTGGCCAGCCACGGCTTCGTGGTGGCCGGGGTGGACCACGCCCACGAGGCGGCACCCGTGGAGTTCCCCGACGAGCTGGTCACCGAGTGCGTCGGCTGCCAGAGCGGCGAGTGGGCCCTGGGCGCGGTCAACCGGGCCGAGGACGTCTCCTTCCTCCTGGACCGGCTCACCGGCCCCGACCCCGCGTGGCGGTGGTCGCGGGTGATCGACGCCTCCCGGATCGGGATGGCGGGGCACTCCTGGGGCGGCTCGGCCACCGCCGAGACGCTGCGCTCCGAGGAACGGGTGGACGCCGGGATCAACCTGGACGGACCCTACTTCGCGCCGGTGGTGGACGAGGGCCTGGACAAGCCGCTGGCCCTGGTCCAGAACGACCAGGGGCTGGACACGGACGGCCTCGAACAGATGTGGCCGCGCCTGGAGGGATGGCGGCAGTGGATCCGCATGGAGGGCTCGGGGCACTCCAACAGCATCGACCGGGGCGTGCTGGTGGAGCAGCTCGGCCTTTCCGGGCTCTTCACGCCCGAGCAGTGGCGGAACCTGTACGGCGACATCGGGGTCGGACGCGGCCTGGAGCTGGTGCGCACCTACAGCCTGGCGTTCTTCGACCACCATCTGCGCGGCGGGGAGCAGCCCCTGCTGGAGGACCCCGAGGCCTTCCATCCCGAACTGGTCGTGGTCGACCCCGACGAGGGGTAGCCGCCGCGTGCCCGGTCACCTGTCCCGCCCGGTTCGGGGGCGCCCGGTCCGGGGACGGCGCGTCACGGACTCCGGCGCGGCGGGGACCGACGCGTCGGGGAACGTGGCACCCCACGTCGACCGCCACGTCCCCTGTGACGAGGGGGACTCCAGGTGTCGGCCATGGGGGCCGGGGTAGTCGCCCCCCATGGCCTTCGTGTCGATCCTCGGTCTGCTGCTCGCCGTACTGGTCGCCTGCGACGCCGCCGTCACCGTGCTCCATCCGGACGCGGAGGGGGTGGTGGCCGCGGGCGTCCGCAAGCTGGCGTGGCGCTCGGCGGTGCTGGCGAGCGCGCGCCTGCCGCGTACCAGGGGATGGCTGGTCAGTCTGGCCGGGCCGTTGATCCTGGTGGTGACCTTCGTCGTCTGGATCGCGCTGCTCACCCTCGGTCTGGCGCTCGCCGTGTGGCCGATGCTGGAGGAGGGGTTCAGCGCCCAGCCCGGACTGACCCCCCTCGACTTCCTCGACGCGCTGTACTTCGCGGGCGGCACCGTCCCGGTCCTGGGCTACGGAGACATCACCCCTCTCTCGGCCGGGGCCAAACTGGTCTCGCTGTTCGGCGCGGCGGTCGGCTTCGCCCTGTTCACGGGAATGGCCACCTACGCCATCCAGGTCACCAGCGGCGTGTCCAAACGCAACCAGTTCACGTTGTCGGTCCACGACGAGGCACGCGGCCGGGGCGGAGCCACCGTGTTCGCCCAGTACATGGCCCAGGACGGCGTCGACGAGGCGCGTGCGCACTGCCAGGGCTGGACGGAGAGCCTGCGCGAGGTCTCCGAGACGGTGCACCGGTATCCGTTGGTGGCGTTCACCTACCGGTCGCGCCACGACGAGTACGACCCCGAACCCGCGCTGCACCGTGTCTCCGAGGCGACGGTGGCGGCCCTCACGGCGAGTGGGCACGAGCCCTCGCTCCGTACGTCGGCCGAGACACTGCGTCTGGCGCTGGCACGCCTCCAGCGGACGATCGCCGCCACCTACCTGGGCGCAGACCTCGCCCGGCAGCTGGAGGACCCCCGGCCGACCGAGTACGATCGGCAGGCCGTGCACACGGTCGAGCGCCTCCTGCGGGACCGCCTTCCCGGCCTCGGATCCGGTACCGGGTCCGATCCGGACCCCGGGGAGGTGCACCGCACAGTGGCCGAGACGGTCTACTGCTGCCGTGTCTTCCTCGACGGCCTGCACGCGTGGGCTCGCACCGAGGCTCCCCCACGCGAGTGGGACGACCGGTGAGCCGGAGCCGTCGGGCCCCGGCCGGTCAGTCCCGCGGCCGCCAGGCGGCGAGCAGCCGCTCCAGGGCGTCGGGCTCGGGCTCCGCGCGCTCTCGCGCGAACGGCGCCTGGTAGCGGGCCCCGGCGCCGCGCGGAACCCGGCGGGGCCGCGGGGCGGAAGCGGGCACGGACCGCGGGTCGGGAGCGGGCACGGTCCGCTCCTCCTGTGCCCGCGCCCCGTCCTCCCCCGCCAGGGGCGCTTCGTAGCGCGCCCCGCGCGGGGCGGGACCGCGCTTCCTGCGCAGGCGCCGGAGCACCGGGGTCGGGGCGCGCTCGCGCACCGGCTCGTCGGACCCGACGCGCTCCCCCGTGGCGGTGAACCACACCGGCAGCTCCTCCAGGCCGTGCACGGCCAGGGACGCGCGCCAGCGCAGGTCCTCCGGCTCGACGGCCAGGACCATGCCGCGCAGCCGGTCCACGGCGGTGTCGATGGCGGTGCGCGCCAGCTCGCGGGTGAGGCCGGTGGCGGGGCAGCGGTGCGCGCCAGCGCCCCACGCCAGGTGGGAGCGGTCGCCCGCCAGGGCCATCGCGTCGTCTCCGCGGGCCACCGACGGGTCGGTGTGCGCGGAGGCGAACCCCAGCAGCAGCGGTTCGCCCCTGCGGACACGGACCCCGGAGAAGCGCAGGTCGGCGACCGGGTAGCGCCCGGCGAGCATCCGGATCGGGGAGTCGGTCCACATCACGTAGTCGACGAAGTCCTCGGGGGTGAGGGTGCCGCCCAGGTAGGCGGTCCACACACCCGGGTCCTCCAGCAGCCGGAGCAGGGCGTTGCCGATGAGGTGGGTGGTGGGCTCGTGCCCGGACTCCCACAGCAGCGTCAGCGCCCCGGCCGCCTCGTCGTCGGTGAGCCCGGAGGGGTGGGCGAGCAGCCAGCTGGCCATGTCCTGCCCCGGGTCGGCGCGCTTGCGCGCGACCAGGCCCGCGAAGTAGGAGCGGACCGCGGTGGCGGCGGGACCGGCCCGGTCGGGTTCGCCGCTCCACAGGCTCGGGGCCAGGTCGGCCAGCAGGCGGCCGTAGGCGTCGGGCAGGCCGAAGAGCTCGTTGAGGACCAGGGCGGGCAGCGGGGCGGCGAACCCGCCGATGAGATCGGCGGCGCCGTCGGCCGCGACCCGGCCGAGCAGGTGCACGGCGGCGCGTTCGACGACGGGGACCAGCCGGGGCGTGCCCACTTCGGCCAGGGTGTCGACGACGGCCGCGCGCAGCCTCCGGTGCTCCTCGCCGTCGCGGGCCAGGGCGGCGCTGCGGGCGGGTCCAGCGCCCTCGGCGCCCCACGGGCGGGGGTCGGCGGAGAAGAGGGTCTGGTCGCGCAGCGCCTGGAGGTTCTCCCGGTAGCCGAGCAGGAGCCAGCCGGGCACGCCCGGGCCCACCTCGACCGGGACCAGGCCGCCGTGGCGGTCGCGCAGCGCCTCCCAGGGCGTGTCGGCGCCGGTGCTCCCGTGCAGGGGGAGGGAGACCGGGCAGCGGGCGCCGCCGGCCCCGGCTGACGGGGGGTCGTCGCGGCCGTCGGCCCCGGTTCCCTGGCGCATGGAGACTCCTCAGTGGCTGCGGATGCGAAGCGACGGTACGCGCCCCGTGTTTCCGCCGTGCTTCGGGCGGGAGAGCTCCGCCTTTCCGGACGGGGCACCCGGTGCCACGGAGGGCCAAGACGGGATTACCCGTCACGGCGCCCAGAGGAGCCGATGTCGCCGCACCGGTGACGTTCGCGCCCCTTCCTCCCCCGGCCGGGGGTTCCCCGGATGCTCGACCTTCCCCCCTCGACCGGGCGCGGAAAGGCAGAGGGGTGTCCGTGCTTCCCGCGCCCGGGCGCGGGACGTCCCGGGGGTGTCCCCCGCCACCGTCCTTCCGGGGCTCGCGCCCGCCCGCCGCGGCCCCCGGTCGGTAGGATGGCCTGCTGGTCTCGCACCACCACCGAACGGAGGACCACGTGGGGAAGAAGGGTCGCGGCCGACAGCGCGGCGACGGCCGCCGGACGGCCGGGCGGGGCGCCCGGCCCTGGGCCGGTCCCGCGCCCGGGGACGCCCCCGAGCAGGTGGTCTCGGAGGCGGTCGACGCGCTGGTGCTCGGCCGGGAGGGCGGCGGCGTGGACCTGGCCGCCGCGCGGCTGGCCGACGCCGAGGACCCGGCGTGGGCCGGGGCGGCGGACCGCGCCGTCCGCGACGCCCTGCTGGCGGGGGCGGCCTCGGCGTGGGCGCGCGGGTGGCAGCCCGCCGAGACGGTCCGCCAGGCGGGCCGCGCGCTGGACCCGGTGGCGGCGTCGGTGTGCGCCGACGCGGTGACGGCCGACCTCGACCGCCACTCCCCCGCCGCGGTGGACCCGCGCTGGACCGCGCAGGTGCGCGAGCTGGGGGCCGCCCCGTCCTGGGGCGGAGCCGGGGACTACCTGGCGCGCGTGGGCGCCGGGCACGGGCTGCTGCGCTTCGAGGCGGTGGAGACGGCGTTGCGGCTGCTGGCCGCGCTGCGCGTGCTGCCGCCGGTGCACCGGCTGTGCCCGCCGCCGGGGACGTTCCGTCCGCGGCCGGAGGGTGCCGCGCGGACCGCCGAGGCGGTGGACCAGGGCAAACTCGCCCGCGTGCGCGCTCTGCTGGCCAAGGCCGAGTCCACGGAGTTCCCCAGCGAGGCGGAGGCGCTGAGCGCCCGCGCGCAGGAGCTGATGGCCCGGCACAGCATCGACCGCGCCCTGCTGGCCGAGGAGCCCGGGCAGGTGTCGGAGGCGGCCTCGGGGCGGCGGCTGCCGGGGGACGCCCCCTACGACGAGCACAAGGCGGTGCTGCTGCACGAGGTCGCCGAGGCCAACCACTGCCGGGCCGTGTGGGACCGGGAGCTGGGGCTGTGCACGGTGATGGGCTTCCCGGGGGACGTGGAGGCGGTGGACCTGATGTTCACGTCGCTGCTGGTGCAGGCCGAGACGGCGATGCGGGCCAGCGGTTCGGTGCGCGACAGGTCCGGCAGGGCCGCGGGCAAGGCGTTCCGCGCCTCGTTCATGTCGGCGTTCGCGGTGCGGGTGGGCGAGCGGCTGGTGGAGTCGGCGCGCACGGCCGAGGAGGCCGCCGCGGCGGAGACCGGGACGGACCTGGTCCCGGTGTTCGCCGCACGCGAGCGCGAGGTGGAGGCGGCCGTGGCCGAGGCCTTCGGCGAGCTGACCTACTCGCGGGTGCGCGGGCCCGCCAGCGAGGACGGCTGGTACGAGGGCCTGGCGGCGGCCGACGCCGCGTCCCTGGGCGCGCACCGCCGCGTCGCGGACCGCTGAGCCCGCCGGGGCGTCGCCGGAAGGCCGGTGCCATGGGGCGGGCCGGACGGCGGAGCGGCTGAGGCGGCGAAAACCGGTGGCCGCGCAACCGGGCGAACCGGTACAACCGTGGCCATGCGCAAGTACCCGCGGACCCGGCACATCCGGGGCTCCCGCCTCCAGACGGGCGACCACGACCTCGCGGCCGTGCCCTTCTCCGCGCTGGCCGGGCGCCACCTGGTGGTGGAGGAGAAGCTGGACGGCGCCAACGCCGGGATCAGCTTCGGCCCCGGCGGCGAACTGCGCCTCCAGAGCCGGGGCCACTACCTCACCGGCGGGCCCCGCGAGCGGCACTTCGCCCCGTTCAAGGCCTGGGCGGCGACCGTGGCTCCGCTGCTGCGGCCGCGCCTGGGCGAGCGGTACGTGCTGTACGGGGAGTGGCTGTACGCCAAGCACACCGTGTTCTACGACGCGCTGCCGCATCTGTTCTGCGAGTTCGACGTCCTGGACACCCGCGAGGACGCGTTCCTGTCCACGCCGCGCCGCCGGGAGCTGCTGGAGGGCGCCCCGGTGGTGTCGGTGCCCGTGCTCCACACCGGCCCGCTGGAGAGGTTGGCGGACCTGGCCCGCCTGGTGGGGTCCTCCACCTGCCGCACCCCCGGCTGGCGCGGGGCCCTGGCCGAGGCGGCGGGGGCGGCGGGGGCCGGCCCCCGCCGCGCCCC
>ANAW01000200.1:0-484 GCA_000340945.1 Nocardiopsis synnemataformans DSM 44143
CGGGGCCCTGGCCGAGGCGGCGGGGGCGGCGGGCGCCGACCCCGGCCGCGCCCTGGCCGAGAGCGACGGCTCCGACCTCATGGAGGGGCTCTACGTCAAGGTGGAGGAGGGCGACCGCACGGTGGACCGGTACAAGTGGGTGCGCCCGGGGTTCACCTCCGCAGTCCTGGACTCGGGCACGCACTGGCTGGACCGGCCGCTGATCGCGAACGGACTGGCCGATCCGGAGGTGCTCTATGCGGGTGTTCGCTGAGCTGTGCCCGGCGCCGCCGCGCTGGGAGCTGGACTGGGCGCGGGTGCGGGAGGCCCTCCCGTGGGTGCGCGATCTGGCCGGGGTGGAACAGGATCCGGTGCACCACGCCGAGGGGGACGTGGAGACGCACACCCGGATGGCGTGCGAGGCGCTGGCCGGGCTGTCCGCGTGGCGCTCCCGCCCCGCCGCGGAGCGGGAGCGGCTGGGGGGGGGGGGGGGGGGGGGGGGGGG
>ANAW01000201.1:0-7266 GCA_000340945.1 Nocardiopsis synnemataformans DSM 44143
GCTGTTCGCCGCCGTGCTGCTGCACGACGTCGCCAAACCGCTGTGCACCCGCCGGGAGGAGGACGGCCGGGTCACCGCGCACGGCCACTCGCGGCGCGGTGACCTCCTGGCCCGGCGACTGCTGTGGGAGGCCGCGGCCGAGCCCGGGGCCGCCGCCCCGCCGCTGGAGGCGGTGCGGTGGCGCGAGCACGTGGCGGCCCTGGTGCGCCACCACCAGGTGCCGTTCTGGGCGCTGGAGCGCCCGGACCTGCGCAGCATCGCGTTCCGGGTGAGCCTGCTGGCGCGCAACGACGACCTGGTGCTTTTGGCCACCGCCGACATCCTGGGCCGCCGCTGCGGCGACACCTCGGAGGTCCTGGAGAACATCG
The DNA here is from genome assembly GCA_000340945.1 of Nocardiopsis synnemataformans DSM 44143. Lineage (GTDB taxonomy): Bacteria > Actinomycetota > Actinomycetes > Streptosporangiales > Streptosporangiaceae > Nocardiopsis > Nocardiopsis synnemataformans. Next base: position 369 of record ANAW01000201.1, read on the forward strand.
GGCTGTACGGCGAGTACTGCCAGGAGCAGCGGTGCCTGGACCGGCCGAGGGAGTTCCCCTCCGACCACGCCCGGTTCTGGTTCTTCCGCAAGCCCGACCGCGACCCGGACTACGCCGCCCACGACGACACCCGGCTGACGGTGACCGTCATGTCGGGGCTGCCGGGCGCGGGCAAGGACACCTGGATCGCGCGCGAGCGGCCGGGCGTGCCGGTGGTGAGCCTGGACGCGCTGCGCACCGAGCTGGGCGTGCGCCCGACCGCCGACCAGCGCCCGGTGGCGGCGGCCGCGCACGCGCGCGCCCGAGAGCACCTGCGCGCGGGGCGGTCGTTCGTGTGGAACGCCACCAACGTCTCGCGCTCGCTGCGCGACCGGTGCGTGGATCTGGCGGCCGCCTACCGGGCCCGCGTGGAGATCGTCTCCGTCGAGGCCCCGCCCCGGGTGCTGCGGGCCCGTCTGGACCGCAGGCGGGCGCCGGTTCCGGCCGCCGCCGTGGAGCGCCTGGTGCGGCGCTGGGAGTGCCCGGACCCGACCGAGGCGCACCGGCTCGTCCGGTGGACCAGCGCCTGAGCCTCCTACGGGCCGGGGTCGGTCCAGGGCCGGAGGCGGGCCCCGGGTCCGGGAGGCCGAGGACCGGTGCTTCGGCACGCGGGGGCGGTCTCCTCCCCCGCTTCGGGCGGCCCCCACCTGGGACGGGAGCGATTTCGGCGTTCTCCCGCGCGGACCCGCGCCCCGCGGTTAGCCTGATGCCGTTTCAGCGACTCGCGGCACTTTGGGTGATATGTCAATGACTGAACGCATCTACTCCGCCGTGCACGCGTGTCGGGCCTGGACCGGGACGGTCGAACCGCGTCCCGTCCTGGACACCGACAGCCTGCTCTTCCTGCTGACCGCCCACCTGGACGCTGGCGCCCCCGACCCCGGGGACTGGTCCACCGCCGACGTCCACGACATCGCCCGTACCGTCCGCGACTGGGACCGGGTGCCCGACAGCCTCAGGGACACCTGGCTGACCTGGTGCGACTTCCTGGTCGACCAGGGTCGGCTGCTGTCCGCGGAGAGCCCGCGCCGCCTGCGCGCCGCCATCGCCACGGTCGACCTCGCCCCCGGCGGTCCGCCGCCGCCCGAGGACCGGGCCGACAGGGACGCCCTGCCGCTCCTGGACCGGCTCGGCGTCGGCGCGGACGGCGGACCCGAGGCGCTGCCGACGGTCGTCCCGGCGGACCCGGCCGACCTGGACGCGGCGGCGCGCCGGTGCCGCCCCCTGTCCGACGCCGCGCGGCTGGCGGCGTGGGCGGGCGGGGGCAGGCTCCTTCGCGCCGAGGGGGACGACGCCTTCACCGCGGACGACACCGCCGGGGCCGCCGCCGACCTGGGGATCGCGCCCGGGAAAGTGCGCGCGCTGTTCGCCGTGGCCAGGGACGCGGGCCTGCTGCGCACCACCTACACCCGGGTGCTGCCGGGCCGGGCGGCACGGGCCTGGTGGGACGGTGTGCCGGGGACGGCCGCCGACGCCTGGGCCGACGCCCTGCTGACCATGACCGACCTGCGCGGGGTCACGGCGTTCCTGCTGCTCACCGACCTGTTCGTGCACGGGGACGCGCGCACGCCCGCGCAGTTGGTGGACGTGTACGGGCCCGGAATCGCCCCGCGCGGGGAGGACCCCGTGGCACACGTGCGCCAGGTGCTGGAGTCCCTGGACGGCCTCGGCGCGGTCCGCGGGGTCGGCGGCGGCCGGTTCCGCGTCACCGGCCTCGGCGACCACTTCATGGTGCGCCAGCTGCGCCAGTCGGGGGCCGACGTCGCGGTGGCGCCGCCCGTGTCCGCGATGGACGCCGAGCGGGTGCTCGCCCTGGTGGAGCGGGGCCGCCCGGTGGACGCCGAGGGCCTGGTGGAGCGGTGGGTGGCCGCGCGCGACACCGAGAGCGCGGTGTGCGCCCTGTTGGAGGCCTGCGACGCCCCCGGCTCCTGGCGCCTGCGCGAGCGGGTGGCCCGGGTGCTCGCCGCGCTGGACGAGGACCTGGGCCCGGTCCTGGGTCTGTACGTGCACCACCCCGTCCTGGGCGGGTGGGCACGGCGGCTGCGCGGCGGGGCCGCCGGGACGCCCGCGTCGCACCAGGAGGTCTGGGCGGTGCTGGACGACTACGCGATCCTGCTGGAGGGCGGCGAACCCCTCCCCGGCCGGGACCGGGACAGGTACGCCGGGTGCGCGGAGGAGTTCGTCCGCGCCGTGTGGCTGACGGGCCACCCGGTCTCGGACACCGTGCTGGACCTGCTGGCGGAGGGGGCGCTGGGCGCGCCCCTGGCCGAGGCCGCGCGGCGGGTGCGCCCCGCCCCGGTCACCCCCTGAGCGGCGTTCCCCTCCCCCGCCCCGGACCGGGGCGGGAGGACGGGCGTGCGCGGACTCAGGCCTTGACGACCAGTTGGTAGGCGAGCATCTCGACGCCGGACACCGGGATCCAGTCGCGCTCGGGCACCCGCTCGAAACCGCGGGCCCGGTAGACGTACTGGGCCGCGACCATCTCGGGCAGCGTGGACAACAGCAGCCGGGAGACCCCCTCCTCACGGGCGCGGTCGACGAGCGCGTTGACCAGGTCGCGCCCCACGCCGCGCCCCCGCGCCTCGGGAGCGACGGCGAAGGCCCGGATCTCGGCCTCGTCGGCGTTGCGGGCGATCTCGCTCTCCGGCGACCAGGGCTCGAACATGGCCGTCCCCAGGAGCCGGTCCTCGTCGGCGGCGACCAGGATCTCGCCGCGGCCGTCCGTCCCCAGGAGCCGGAGCGTCTCGACGTAGGCCGGGTTCACGTCCAGGAGGCCATCGGCCGTGTAGGCCGTCACGCGCAGCTCACTGACGGCGTTCATCTCATCGGGAAGTACTCGACGCACGATCATGGACGTCATTCAACATGATGGGAGGGCTCCCCACCGTTGATCGCCGCACCACCCGGAGCGTCGAAAACGTCACCGTGAGTGACTTTTTACGGAGGTTTATCCCCCGCTCCGGAAGGGAGCGGAGCGGGGGCGTCGGCGTGTCGGAGGCCGCAGGCGCCCCGGACGGGCCCGCGCTCCCGGGCGCCTCCGGCCTCCTCAAGGTCGCAGGGGTCCAGGGGCGCCTCGCCGGGGCGCCCCTCCCCGGAGAACCCTTTCGGTTCGGGAAGGCGCGCCACCCGAGTCGGGCACCCCGACACGGCGCCTCCCTCGTCCCGAACGGAGTTGTCCACAGGCCTCCGGCGGCGCGGCCGCGATCGTGCCACCCTTCTGGTGAGGGGAGGCGCTCATGCCCGGCCACACCACCGAGGACCCCGTTCCGACAGCGACCGTCCGCGTCTTCAACGGCTCCGCGGCGCTGGCCGCGGGAGGATGTCCGGCGCACCGCCGGATCAGCGCCGACCTGTCCCGCGGCAGGGGCGCCCGCAGCGCGGATCCGCCGCCGCTCGACACACCCGGGGCGGTCCTGGACGCCGTCCTGGACCTGGTCGAGCACGCGGGCATGGCGCTGGAGGAGGCCTGCGCGCGCCTGCCCGTGCCGGGAGGGCCGGGTGGGCAGGGCGGACCGGGCGGACCGGGCCGCGTCCTCCCGGGCGGGCGTCCCGCGCCGCCGCACGCGGGGCTGCTGGTCTGGGTCCGGCACGCCGCGCGGTGCTACCTGGAGGCTCTGGCCAGGGACGACGGCCACCGTGGCCTCCACCGCGCGCCGGTGTTCGACTTCTGGGTCCGCCAGTACCTGCCCGTCCCCGGGTCCCCGAACTCCCGCCCCTACGAGCTGTGCGCCCGGGGCCGCAGGTACGCCTACGCGCGGGGCGCGGAACGGGTGCGGGAACTGCGCATCCCCGTCACGGGCGCGGCCGGGGAGGGGGCCCGCTCCCGGGCGGAGGTGGCGGTGGCCGCGTACGTGCTCGCCACCGGGACGCCGGTGGACCGCGACGCCTGCGCGGCGCGTCCCGGGCGGTACCGGGGCGGCGCCCCCTACCCCATGCGCGGTCACCGCGGCGGCGCCGACGCCCGGCCGCCGGACCGGGTGCGCGTGGTGGAGACCTCCTGCCTGGACTCCTCCACCTCCGTCCTCTACGACGGTTCGGCCGCCGAGGCCGGGGAGGCCTTCGCCTCGGCGGGCCGTGAGGGGCTGCGCTCGGCCCTGGTGGGCGGGGCCCGCTCCCCCGGCGGGGACTGCCTGGCCTGCGCGGGGCGCTGCGGCTGCGGTCGGCTGCCGCGCGCGCCGGGACTGCTCGGCCCGCACGGCGGGCCGGGGCCCCGGCGGTCCTGGTCGGTCTCCCTGGGAGTGCGCCACCGGAGCTGTCCCGCCCGGGCGCACTTCCACGCCCTGGGCCTGCCCGCGGACCCCGGCGCCGAACCGGCGTCGCTGCGGCGCGACCGCGCCGTGCGCGCCTGGCTGGAGCGGCTGCACCGGCGCCTGCCCCGACGACCCTGCACGGCCGGGGACCTGCCCGGGGACCGCTCGTCCTGGTCCGCCGGGGGGCGGCGGTTGGAGGGTGAGCAGGCCCGTCTGGGAGCCGCCATGATCGCCGCGCACGTCGGGGTCTGTCCGCTGCGCGGGCTGGCCTCGGGCAGCCACGTGCGGGTGGGCCAGACGCTGGCCGCCGACGACACGCGGGCCGACGTCCTGGTCCTGGCCAGGGCCGAGGTGCTCCACCACCGGGGCCGGTCCTGGGTCTACCGCGCCGTCACCACGACCGAGGACGCGCCAGCCCCGGCAGAGGACGGGCCCGCTCCGGCGGAGGCGCGGCCTTCCCCGAGCGGGGACGCACTCCTCGGGGAGGAGGGCGCGCTCTCGCGGGGCGACGACCCGCCCTCCCCGGGTGAAGGTCCGCCGTGCCGGGACGACGGCACGTCCGGTCCGTGCGGGGGCGCCGCGCCCCCGCCGAACGGCGACGCACCCGCTTCAGGCGAAGGCACGCTCTTCCCTGCCGGGGACACGCTGCTCGGAGACGGGGGTGCGGGCCCCGCGAGCGGCGGCAGGCCCTTCCCGGGCGGGAACGCTCTCCTGGAGGACGGGAACCGGCCTGCTCCGGGAGGGGGTCCGCCGCATCGGGGAGAGGGCGCGCCTCCACCGGACGGGAACGCCCCTCGCTGGAACGGGGGCGCTGCTCCCGCCCTGGCCGGAGGCGCGCTCTCCGGAGACGAGGAGGCACTGCTCGCCGCGGAGCCCCGGCTGGCTCTGGCGGTGGGGCTCTTCGCCTGCGGCGCCCTGCCCGCGGGCCCGGACTCGGCGGTGGAACTGGAGGTCCTCAGCCCCCGGGGCGCGTTCGTACGGTCCCTGGACCCCGGGTCGGCGCGGGTCCGGACCGCGGCCAGGCGGGTGGTGCACGACCTCGCCGGACCCTGGTACGGCGACACCTCCCACCCACCGACACCGGGCGAGGCCTGCCGGGACTGCCCCTACCGGCGCTGGTGCCCGGCGACCGGTGCCCCCGGCGCCCGCCACGGCCCGGGCGAGCGGGCACGGGACCGGCACAGCGGCACCGGCCCCGTGCGCGACCCTCCTCCTGGTCAGGCCGCCGGTTCGCCCTCCTCGGCGAAGCGGTAGGCGCTGGCCTGGAGGTCCCACAGCTCCCGGTACAGCCCGTCGGCGGCCAGCAGTTCGGCGTGGTCGCCCTGCTCCACCACCCGGCCCCGGTCGAGCACGACGATGTGGTCGGCCATGCGCACCGACGCCAGTCGGTGGGTGATCAGGACGACGGCGGCGCCGGTGCGTCCGGCGTGGGCGTGCAGGGAGGCGAAGAAGGCGTGCTCGGCGCGCGCGTCCAGTGCGGCGGTGGGCTCGTCGGCGATGAGCAGCGGCGTGCGCTCACCGTCGTCGCCCCGGTAGAAGCCCCGGGCGGCGGCCAGGCGCTGCCACTGTCCTCCCGAGGGCTCGGCGCCGTCCACGAAGCGCTTGTCCAGGAGGGTCTCCCATCCCCGGTCGAGTTCGGCGACCACCGCGTCGGCCCGGGAGGCGCGCGCGGCGCGTTCCAGCCGCGCGGGATCCGCGCCGGGGCTACTCATGACCACGTTGCGGCGCGCCGTCAGCGGCCAGTGGGTGTGGTCCTGGGCGATGACCGCGATCCGGTCGCGCAGGCTGGTGCCGTCCACCGAGGCCAGGTCGGTGCCGTCCCAGCACACCCGTCCGGTGCTGGGGAGGTACAGGCCCGACTCGTAGACCAGGGTGAGGGAGGACAGCGCGGTGCCCAGGGCGCCCTGCGCGACCCGGATGACGACCACGGCGGCACCGGCCACGGCGATCTCCACGACCCCGTTGACCAGCAGCAGCGCCAGCACCGCGAAGACCGCGCCGGTCACCAGTCCGCCCGCGGTGTCCCCGGCCAGCCGGATGAGGGACTGGCGGGTGGCCAGGCCCAGCTGGATGTCCAGTTCCCGCTGTCCGACCCGGTCGAACTCGGCGAGCAGCCTGCTCTCCATGGTGAAGGAGCGGACCTCGGCCGCGCTGCGGCGGTCGGTCATCTGTTTGTTGGGCGTGGATACCCCGTCCTTCAGGGCGGGGAGGACACGCCCTCTCCCTTCTCGTGACTTTCTGTTGGATTTTGCTCACGCGATCGCAGGGCGGTCGCTACGGTGTGTTCCATGACCAACAAGAGCGTGAAGCGGGCCTATCGGTACCGCTTCTACCCGACCGATGCGCAGGCGGCTGAGCTGTCGCGCACGTTCGGGTGCGTGCGCCTGGTCTACAACCGCGCTCTGGCCGAACGCAGCGCCGCCTGGCACCAGCGTCAGGAACGGGTGGGCTACTCCCACACCTCGGCCATGCTCACCGCATGGAAGAGGACCGAGGAGCTGTCCTTCCTCACCGAGGTCTCTTCCGTCCCGCTCCAGCAGACGCTGCGCCACCTGCACACCGCGTTCGGCAACTTCTTCGACCGCCGCGCGAAGTACCCGCGGTTCAAG
>ANAW01000202.1:0-17599 GCA_000340945.1 Nocardiopsis synnemataformans DSM 44143
CCCATCCGATAGGCCCGGCATCACTCTGTTTCTGCCACCGCCCTGACCAGGGCCGTTCCAGGGGTCAGCGACGTGGGCCCGATCGAGCCCGCCACACGGCCCGTCCGCCCCAACCGGCCCGCCCCAGGACGCCCGGGGCACCGCCGCGCGGTGGGGCCGACGTCGGGGCGCTGACAGCCCCACGCCACCCGCCCACGTCCCGGGGCTACACCATGGGCCTGGAATCCGCCGCGAACCGTCCCGCTCCCGAACAGTGCTTCTCCTCCCCGCCACGCCTCGGCCCTCCCCTGGCGTCGTCTTGGGCCTCTTCGCCCTGATGAACCCCTATGAAGACGCAACCCACGAAGATGCGACACCCGACCTCATTGAGGTTTGATTATTAGGTTCGGAGCTGGAGCCCGGTATGAGCGAGGAAAACAGCCACCAGGTCCGGGCGGCGCTGGATCCGCCGGAGCCCGCCCCGCACCGCAGCGGCCAACTCGCCAAAGGACAAGGCCGCCAGGTTGGCCAGAGCGGTGGTGCGCAGGTGCGCCCATGCCCCCTCGGTCGGGTTCAGCTCGGGGGCGTAGGCGGGCAGGTACTCCACCTCTAACCAGGCGCGGGTGGCGATGGCCCGCCTCATTCGGCCGCTGCGGTGCCCGGACAGGTTGTCCCACACCAGCAGGATCGGGGCCGCCAACTCCTGGTGGGCCTGGTCCAGCAGAGCGATCAGGTCGCGGTCGTGGTACCAGCTCGGCCGGGTGCGTCTGCAGCATCCGCGGCTGGGTGCCGCTGCGGTAGCAGCACAGCGCGGCCACCGACAGCTTGGACTGGGTCCCTTTGACCACGTGCAACAGCGGGGTCTGCCCGGCCGGGGCCCAGGTGCGCTCCACCGCGCCGGTCAGCGAGGTCCCGGCTTCGTCCTCGAAGCAGATCCACGCCCCGCTCGCGGCCCCCTTTTTTCGATGTCGGGCCAGGTCTGCTCGGCCCAGGCGTCGCTGGCGTCTTCGCCGCGTTCGATGGCGCGGCGGGCGGGCAGCTGGTTGGTCCAGCCCATCCGGTGCAGCAGCCGCCACACCGCCGACAGGTCGGCGTAGGCCACACCGAAGGTTTCGTTGATCACCCGCCGGATCCGGGCCAGGGTCCAACCATCGGCGGCGAACCCGTAGTCCTTGGCCCCACGGCGCAGGATCTGACGCAGTTCGTGTTGTTGGTCCTCGGTCAAAAAGCAGACCGGGCCGGTGGGGCCCTTGCTGATCAGCGCGGCCGTGCCTTCCTGGCGCCAGGCGCGGTGCCAGTGGTTGACCGCGCGCGTGCTCACGCCGAGTATCTGGGCGATCTGGCTGTCGCGGAGTCGGCCCTGCTCGAACAGGGCGGCGGCGGTCATCCGGCGGTGCTGTTGGTCGGTGGCGTCCATGGTGGCCTCCCGAAACTGCTGCTACCAGGAGTCCTACCCACCCCGAAACAGACAATCAAACCTCAATCAGTCCTCAGAGCTCATCTCAAAAGCCCTGCGAGATGCTCCTGAGTCTGGCATGATCACGTGCTGTGAGCGATGTGTTGCCCGATGGGCTCTGGGAGATCGTCCAGCCCCTGCTGCCTCCCGCGCCGCGAACCGGCCGACCCCGTGTGGACCAAAGAGCCGTGCTGACCACAGTGCTGTTCGTCCAGGCCTCCGGGTGCTCCTGGGAGAAGGCCGACGGCCTGTTCGGCATCACCCGCGCCACCGCCCACCGCTGGTTTCAGACCTGGACCCAGATGGGCCTGTGGCCCACGATCCACCGCACGATCCTGGATGAGCTGGGCAGACGCGCCCTGCTGGACTGGTCCCGCGCCACTGTCGACTCCCAGTCGATCCGCGCCAAGCCAGGGGGAGAAGACGGGGCCAAACCCCACTGATCGCGGCAAAAGCGGCTCCAAGCTCCACCTGCTGTGCGACAACCAGGGCCTCCCGCTGACCTGCGCGATCTCCGCGGCCAACGTCAACGACATCGAAGCACTCAAGCCTCTGGTCCGGGGCGCTCCGGCGGTGCGATCGCGGCGAGGTCCCCGGCGGCGGCGTCCAGCCAAACTCCACGGCGACAAGGCCTACCACTCCCGGGAACAGCGCCGCTGGCTGCGCGAACGTGGCATCGGCGTGCGCCTGGCCCGTCCCGGTATCGAGTCCTCCCAACGCCTGGGACGCCACCGGTACAAGGTCGAACGCTCCATCGCCTGGCTGGGCTCCTACCGCAGGCTGAACGTGCGCTGGGAGCGCAAGGCCTCCACCTTCCTGGCCATGCTCGGCATCGCCTGCATCCTCATCTGCTACAAGCACCTGGCCAAGCATGCTGATGGCTTTTGAGATGAGCTCTAAGACTCAACCATCGACTTCCGTGCGACAGAGAAGATTCCACTGCATTAAATTCTTCATCACACAACGACACCTCGTTCAAACTCACGGCAAGTAGGCATCCGACAACGATCGGACAAGACCTTCCACCATGCCCTCCCAAACTTCCCACTCGCTACTGTCTCTTGCCTCAACCGCCACATAGAAATCCGAATCAAGGAAAGTTTCGAATTCGACACTAACACCCCAATCAACGGCAACCATCCTCATTTCTGTTTCTTGCTGAAGTCCCTCAGAAAAATTCTTGACCTCCTTCCAACTAAGACTTACCCCTCCCTCTCTGCCCATCAACTCCTCCTGCAACTGCCAGAAAGTCATTCCACGAGGCATAGTCCCAGCACCATCAAATTCAAGAAGAACCCATTTCCAATTATTCTCCGGCACTCTCCGGAGGATATTTGAAAGCCCAACTGTAAAAACCCCTGCGCGCCACATAGGAAACACGGCTGATCTCATAATAATTAATCTCGTTTAGGTTCCCGGAATTTTGGGTCCGCGTCAATGGTGGAACAGTTAGCGCAGAATTAACTGAGGGAACCGCTCCAACGGGTGGCATCCAAGACATGCACCTACCCCCAAGCGGCTGGCAGTACAGACACGGTAATCGACAGATGCTGGCCGTGATGATCACCGTGGTAGCTACCGGCTACACCTTGGCTCGTCTCCCGCTGCCGTTCAGCACCTCCGGGCTCACCCCGCACCACGATCCGCCGAGTGGGCCGGGATCCGAACTGAGACAGACTGTACCGGCTTGGTGCTGGGCGATCCCGGTGCCCACGGCGGTGGGCTGGTCGCGATGCGCAATCGACTCGGTAAACATGCACGCCCTAAAAAACGGCAACTACCCCTGGCAGTCCAGCAAAGCTAAGCACGTCACGGGCAACCTCCGGTTCCTCTCAGCCCCAGGGCTCCGCTGTGGATCTCCGACATCGAGCTCTGATCCCGCCACGGCTTGACCTGAACCCGCATTCACACCCTGCCAGCGCTCTACTCGGCCGCGGCAGAAGGGCTGCTCACCCTGGCAGACGTAGGCTATTTCGGATCTGACCTCGGAGTCCACACCCCCGCTACGCTTCCATACCGATAACCAGCGTCAACCTTATTCAGAAGCGACTCCTGTCTACCACATGCGCCTTAGGTAAACGGTCTACTGTCAAGTTGAAACAGCGCCGGTAATCCCTGGATCACATTCTGCTGAGCCTGAGCTGGCTCGAATCTTCCACCAAAGCCAGCCTCCTCCCCAACGACACAAGAAAGTAGAACTCACTGAGGAAAATTCACTCATCAGATGAAATGCTCCCTAAGTTTCAGGGCCACTCCAAAGGCTCGGGATCGCCCCTTTGAGGACTTCCACCTGTCGGATTTGGGAGATAGGGGTGCTGATGGGGGTTATCGTGGTTCTGAGGACGCCCATGGTCAGTGAAGTCGATATCGCGAACAACATTCCCATTCGCATCCCACTCCCTCGCCTGAGAATAATTGCCTCCCCTTCGACTCTTCTTGGTCCCAAGTTGGGTATGAGCAAAACCCTCGACATCCGGGACATTGTTGCCGTGCTTATCTCTCGGCAAAGGCCTGTCAGGAAAACCTGCACCGAGTTCTGTGTTGCAGTTGTGGTTGAGGAGGTCTAGACCCCCGGCAGCCACGTGGAACGTGTGGACTCCCTGGACGGTCAGGTTATGGACCGTTGCGGCCTGGGTCCAGGCCTGGACCGCGGAGACCTGCGCCCAGGTGCCCGAGGAGGTCTGCAACCACATCCCCGGAGCCAGGTCGACCGCGTCGACCCACTGCCCCAGGTCGGGCACCCAGAACGGGTGCTCGTCGGTCGCGATGACCACGTCCCCCGCCGCTACCGGGCCGGGGACACCCGACTGCTCGGCCTGCTCGCCTTCAGCCTCGGAACCGGTGCCCTCACCGACCGCCTCGCGCTCGGTGGTCGGGTCAACCGTGATCTCCACCAGGTGCTTGCTGCCCGATCCGATGATCGTGGCCAGCACCGTCCGCGCGGTCTGCTCACCGGTCTCAGGGTCGGTGGCCAACACCTTGTCGCCGACATCGACCTCCTCAATCGGTTTGGTCGATCTGTCGGCCATTACCACCCGTGTTCCGGGTACGAAACTGTTACCGATCGGGCATGAAAGGTTATCGACCCTCTTGTTGGCATCGACCAGGTCGTCGATACCGTCGATGAGGTCACCGCCAAGTCTGGTGATCTCCCGTCCCAGTTCCGCGGCCTTGCCCCACCTCAGGCCGTACTTGGCCGCGATCTTGGCCGGCAGACCGCCCACGAACATGAGCGCGATGTTGACAGCGGTCTCACCACACGCCCCCAGGTCACCGGTGGTGAAGCACTCGAGCCCTGCCGTGATGCCGAGCTCGTCCGCGACCAATTGGGCCAGCCCTGTGGCTGCCTTGATCAGTTTCTGTTTGGCTTCTTCCTTTTCCCTTTTGGCATCCAGGTAGGCCTGGTGCTGCTGGCCCTGGTAAGTACCGCCTGAGGAACGGCCACCACCCCAAGAGCCCACGGAACCATTCCTCGGCGACAACCTGTCAGCCCACCTCATATACCCCTGCCATGTGGGACTGGCAGTGATATCAAACCCCCAGCTTCGTGCCAGTGAAGCCGCTTGGTTCAGTGCAAATCTCATCATGCTGCCGACGAAATTACCCCAGAAAAGACCTTCTGGGTCGCTGAAGGAAACGGGGTTGTTGTTGGCGTAGGTATAGCCGTGCATCTGCTGGTGGTCGGTCACATCCATAACCGGGTCCACCGAGATGAAGCGCCCCAACGACGCGTCATAGGAGCGCGCCCCGAGCTGGGTCAGCCCTGTGGATTCGTCAACGGTCCCGTTCACGAACCCGCGTTCAGCCGGCCACTGGCCCTGACCAGCGCGTGTCTGACCGAAAGCCGTCATGTACCGGTGGGTGGCCTCTCCGGTACGGGCGTTGACCGCGATCTGTCCGCTGCCGTGGTGATCGGAGTGGATCCACGAAAGGTTCCCCTCGTTATCACGTACCGCCACGGTCTCGTCAGCGAAGGTGTAGAACCGTGTCGCCTCCTTGAGCAGGCTCTGCCGGTCCAGGCGCAGCTCCATACCCGGCAGGTACAGGGTGGAGGCGTCCGGGGCGTGGCGGATCAGGCGCTGTCCGTCGGCGTCATAGACGAAGGAGGTGGCGGACCCGTCCTCCTCGACCACACGTGCAAGCCTTCCCTCCGCGTCCCACTCCAGCTCCTGGTCTCTGGCCGCGGTGGTACGGCCGGTCATGTTGCCGACTTCGTCGTAGGCGTACTGCTCCAGCCGGTCGCCCGCGGGCCCGGTCTCGGTCACCTGCGCCAGGGCCTGAGGGGCCGTCCCCTCCTGGCCTCCATGCGCATAGGTGCGCACGGTGTCGGCCACCGGGTCGTGGCGCGTCTCGGTGACGCGGTTGCCCAGGGCGTCATAGGTGTAGGAGTGCCAGTAGGGGGCCGTGCCACCCAGGTCATCAGTCGAGGGTTCGGTCGCGCAGGCCTGGTCACCGGTGGCGTCCGGTGTCCATACGTCCGTCATCCGGCGCATGTGGTCGTAGGCGAAGCACTGTACGTCAGCCTGGAGGTGGTCTGCGGTGGGTTCGTTGCGCAGGCTCAGTACGTTACCCGCGTCGTCGTAGGCGTAGTGCTGGTGTGCGAGTGAGCCGGTGATGCCGAGTTCAGAGACCAGAGTGGTTTCGGCCATGCGTCCGGTGGCCTGGTCGTAGTGCCGGGTCAGATAGGTCGCGTGCGTACCCGAGACGTCCATGTCCATGGTGCGCTGGCGCAGCTCACCGGTGCTGTTGTAGACCACATTGGTGACGTAGTCAGAAAAGCCCGACATCTGGACCGGTAGACCCAGGTCGTTGAAGGAGTAGGCCACCGTCTCCTGGCCGAGTGCGCCCGCGGAGGGCATCGTCACCGCTCGGACCGTGCCGTCGAAGTTGTACTGAGTCGAGGAGCGATAGCGTCCGGAGAGGCCGGCCTCACTGGAGGGGATGAGGATCTCCGTCGTGATGGGCCGGTAGAACTGGTCGTAGGTCACGACCCGGCTGGTGTAAGCGCTGCCGTCCACATACCGGGTGGAGGAGGTCGGGTGCCCCTTGGCCAGGGTGTCGTAGACCCAGCGTGCACGCGGAGATCCTTCGGGGCTGTCGTCGTACAGGCCCGTCTGCCGCCCGAGGGCATCGTAGGTGTAGGCGAGCGTCTCACCACGGGCGTCCGTCTTGGTGGCCAACTGGTCGAGCTGGTTGTAGGACATCGTGGTGGTGCCCGCGACGGGGTCCTCGGTCTGGGCGAGACGACCGCGGAGATCGTAGCTGTAGGCCCAGGTGTTGCCCTCGGGGTCGGTGACCGAGGCGAGTTCGTCGTTCTTGGCGTAGGTGTAGGTGATCGAGTCGTAGTCGCCCTCCGGGAGGGGACCGTGGTGCGTACGGGTCTCGATCATCCGTCCGCGGGCGTCATTGACGACGGTGGTCGCCGTTTCACCGTCCGGCGGGGTGATGAGGAATCGGTCGCCATAGTGTTCGGTGGTGGTGCGCCAACGCTCCTCACCAAATCCGACGTGGACGACGTCGGTGGAACGCCCGGCTCCGTCATAAAGGGTCCTGGTCTGGCGAGGAACGTCACCGTCATTGGCGGCGACGAACAGAGTGTCGCTGGGGTCTTCGGTGTTGTGGTAAGCCTCACGTTCTTTGACGATCTGTCCGCGGGTGTCGTGGAAGGTGTCGGTAATCAGTCGTCCACCGTTCACGCCCGGGCTCTGGGTCTGGCGCGGACGCAGGAACGCGTCGAAGATCTCGTAGCTGGTGGTGTACTCGGTCGAGGTACGCAGAGAGTGCGTGACGATGGAGGTGGGCGCGTCCTGACGGATGTGGTACTCGAACTTGCTGGTCGGAGTTTCCGTCTCGGGGTCGCGTCCGGGAAGCCACACGCTGGTCAGACGGCCGAGGGGGTCGTAGGCCATGTGCATGGTGCGGTTGTTGGCGTCGGTCTCGGAGACGGGCAGGCCACGGGCAGGATCGACCCGTGTGGTAGTGGTGTGTCCGAGGGGATTGGTCTCGGTGGTGGCCTCGGGGAGTCCGGCGCTCGTGAAGGAGTACTCGGTGGTGGTCACCCCTCCGGCGGCGTCGGTCTCGGAGACGGTGTTGCCGAAGGAGTCGAACTCGGCTTCTTGCACCATCTGGTAGATGGGCTCGCCGCCGGAGTAGGAGTCAAGCTTCTCCGTGCGGGTGGGTAGGCCCGTGGTCGGGGCCGCGCCGTGCGTCCCCTCGTCGTAGAACACCCGTGCGTCGGTGATGACGTCGGCGGGGCGGTCGGGAGTCTCCTCACAGTCCACTGCAAGGGTCTCGGTCCGGGAGGCGAGGTTGAGGATCCACGCACTGGTGTTGTCGACGTAGTCGGTACGGACGCACCTTTCGTCACCGGATACGTCCACGTCGCCGTGCTCACGTGCCTGGGTGACGGCGCCCTGGTCGTTGATGGTGTTGTCGACACGGGTCTGGTACCAGCTCCCGTCCTCTTTTCGCGCGAACTTGACGACCTGTTCGGTCTGGATCATGTGCGCACTTTGGCTGCCCCAGGAGTGGGTGACCTCGGCTGTCTCCTTCAGCCAGGGCTTGGTGATTTCCCGGGAGATGACCTCACCGCCCTCGCCATCGCGGGTGGTGACCTCGAGCAGGGTGCCGTTGAGTTCCTTGTGGTCGGTGTGCTCGACTCCGCGTGAGTCGGTGACCGAGACGTCCCTGGTTCCGCTCGGCTGTTTGTCACCGTCCATGCCCTGGAAGTACAGGTACTCGGTCTCGGTCCGCTCCTCGCTGGCGTGGCCGGTACGCACGATCACGCGGTCGTAGCCTCGCCAGTCGCCCCAGGTGCGGTACTTGTCCTTGACCATGCCGTCGGCCTCGGTGTAGCGCCAGGCCGGGGTTCCCACGTAGTCGTAGCTCGTGGTCAGTGTCGGCTGGTCAGTGACATCGTCAACCTCGTTGACCTCGGTGACGACGTACTTGTGGAACCAGTCGGTCAGCTCCACCCCGCCTTCGGGGGTCCACTTGACCGGATAGCAGCGCTTGGTGTTGTCGTGCGGCTCGGGAGTCTCGCCGTGCACGCACTCGGGTGCGGAGTAGGTGATGTCGAGCTGTCCACCGGACTCGGTGCGGATCTCCGTGACGCGCCAGCGCAGCATCGGCGCGATGCCGTCGGTGGGCGAGTCCACCCGGTTGGGCATCTGCGTGCCGCCGAAGGTGACCTTGGGCAGGGTCTCGGTACCGCCCACGTGGCCGGTGTGCTCGATGGAGTCCAGCCACAGGGTCGGGCCGGTGCCGTCGCCCGCCTCGGGGAAGGAGTGCTCCAGGGTCCAGGAGTCGACCTTGGTGTACTCGTCGCCGTTGTGGATCTGGGTGGTGACGGCGTCGAGTTTCCTGGTGGACCAGAAGGTGGGCGAGTGCCTGCCCGCGCAGGAGGAGCCGGACTCGCAGTCCTGGTCCAGGGGGACGTCGGGCCAGTGCTCGGCGTTGTCGGAGGTGCGCTCGTCGGCAGCGCAGTCGAAGGAGTCGGTGACCAGGCAGCGTTCGGAGGTGGAGAAGGCCACGCGCGCCGGGGCGGTGGCGTACACGTCGTCGCTGCGCAGGCCGTACTCGATGCGCTCGATGTTGGCCGCGCGCACGTAGGGGGTGGCGGTGTTGGTGAGGTTGCGGCCGTAGTGGTTGGTCTCGGCGTCGTAGTAGAACGTCATGACGTTGCCGTGCACGTCCACGACGTGGTCGAGGTTCCACTTGTAGGCCTGCTGGCACCAGGACTCGGCGAAGGTGGAGTCGTAGCAGGGCTGTCCGGACTCGGCCGCGTAGACGGGCATGGTCTGCGCGGAGTCGGTCTCGGGGTCGCCGCTGGACCAGCCGGGGAGGCGGTTGCGCCCGAAGAAGTACTGGGTGCCGTCGGGGGTGGTGACCTTCCAGTACTCGCCCTCATGCGCCCCGTTGGTGGCGCCGGTGAGCCTTTCGACCTTGGTCCCGTCGTCGTTGGAGAGCCGGTAGGTGCCATCGGAGTGCTTGATGAGCGCGCCGGAGTGCCCGCTCATGGACAGGGTGACGTTGTCGGTGTTCCAGCACAGGTCACCGGTCTCGTGTCCGGAGTCCACGCAGGCGGCGTAACGGCGCTCAATGGAACCGGGGGCGTAGGAGAACCCGTCACCGATCCAGGAGGTCTGGTTGTTGGAGGTGGCGATACGGCCGTCGATCCCACCGGAGGAGTAGCTCAATCCCACCGCGGGGGACAGTTGGCTGGGAGCGGGTGGTGTGGTGACCCCGTAGGACCAGGAGAAGTCACCGGACTGAGTGTTGACGTTCCAACTGGAGGAGGCTGACAGCTGGGTGGCGCCGTAGTCGCCGTTGCCGCCGGAAGAGGCGGCGGTGACCGCGAACAGCGATCCCTGAGCGGGAGCCGCTCCCACGACAGCGGACAGGCTCTGCTCCGGAATGCTGTTGTCGAGGAGCTGGGGGGCGTCGAAGGCGACCGTGTCCTCCGCCGAGCAGGAGTCGTCCAGGACGCAGGGATCGAGCTCGACGACGTGCAGGCGAGAGGCGTAGTCGCCGCCGAACGCCGCGGCGAACTCGGAGTAGTCCACCTCCATCTGAACCGGCGCGAGGGTGGGCGAGTCGTCGGTGCGGGTGATGTTGACGAGCAGGCCGTGCACTCCGGCCGCCTGAGCGTCGGCCTGATCCAGGATCTCAACCTGGACCGACTCGACGGGCTCGGGGACGGAGAAGGCGTCCACCTCGGGCTCGTCCGGGGTGACGGGCTCTCTGCGCGTCTCGTTGCGGCCGGGGGACGGACTGCTGTCCGGAGAGGGTTGCGTGGCCTCCGGCGCCTCTTCCGCGGCTTCCTCGGCGGTGTCCGCATCGGGCTCCCGTGTCGGAGGGTCCACGCGCGGTGGTTCCTCCGCCGAGGGCGTCTCCTCCGACGCGGAAGGCTCCTCCTCCGGTGTGTCGTCCTTGGGAACCTGAGGTTCCCACTCCTGCCAGTGCTCGGGCACCTCCCAGTCGGCGAGGTCGTTTCCCGCCACAGCCGTGACCGTGACCGGAGACTGTTCCTGGGCTCCGAACGTCCGCGCCTGTTCCCCGCCCAGGTCCACATCGGCGGCCGAGGCCTCGGGCCAGTCGGCCTCCTGAGGCGCGGTCACAGCAGCCTCCGCGACGGCGTCGCTTCCCTCGAGGGGTTCCGCAACCAGGTCCTGCCCCTCGACGGAGGGCAGGTCCTCCACCTCCGGGCGCGGGTTGTAGGCCGTGGCGGACGCCGGTAGGGCGTTGAGCAGTCCGGCCACGAGGACGAGGCCGACCGAGTAGGTGATGCCGCGGCGGATCGGGCCGGGACGGGTCGGGGTGTCACTGTGCGGGGTCACAGCAGTCCTCCTGTCCTCCACCGCTCGGATGAAGGACGATCACAGGGGCAGGGGGATGTCGAAAGCGTTGTCAGCTCTGGGTGTCGGGGAATTCCCCCGCGTACACCCGGAACAGGCCTTGGTCGTTGAGTACGCCTTGGTATGTGTGGACGTCGTCGATGTCGCCGGTCCAGTGGTAAGTGTTCGAACCGCTGTGCTGGGCACTGCCGATCCGGAAGGGTCCGTCGGCGTGCCAGGCATGGTCGACCGCCACGCGGGACTCCTCGAAACCGTTGACGTAGAACACCAGTTCACCGGTGGTGTGGTCGTAGACCCCAGCCAGATGGGTCCACTCCCCCAGCCGGGCGGCTGCGGTGGAGTAGGCGTAGGTCCATCCGGCCGAGCCTGAGGTGGGTTCGTCGTCGTGCGGAGCCATCTTGAACACCCAGGAGCTGTTCGACCCCTGGTAGCCGAGGTGGAAACCGCTCTGGAACTCACCCGCCTGACTCACCACGGAGGTGTTGACCGCCTCACCGGTCTCGTCCAACCGCACCCATGCCGCGACGCTGAAGCTCCGGTCGGTGCGCAAGACGGGTCCGGGCGCTTCGACGTACTCGTCAACGCCGTTGAGCCGTACTCCCGGCGAGGCGGTGAAAGAGTTCTCCGCCAGGTTCCACGCGGTGGTTGGGTCGGCGTTGAGGACGGCGTCGAGTCCGTGGTCGGTGGAGTCGGCCACCGCGGTGCCCTCGTACTCGTCGAGCATCCACCGGCCCTGGGCGGCGACCGGTTGGTTGGCCAGGCGCCATGTCTCGGAGGAGGTCTCGGTGTCGGAGACCGTCTCGTTCAGCACCAGCCGGTCCCAGACCTTCACGTCGTCGATCGCGCCGGGCCAGTAGTAGTTGCCCACTCCCTGGAACAGGGCGCGCCCCATGGTCAGCGGCCCGGTGGCGTTCCACCCTCCGACGAGCGTGTCCGTGCCCTGCTCCACACCGTCGACGTACAGGGTCATCTCACCGGTCTGCTCGTCGTGGGTACCGAGCAGGTGGGTCCACACCCCGACCTCGGCGGATTCGGCGGAAGTGACCATGTCCCAGTTCCGGGAGCCGTCCCAGTACTCGTCCTCGGACGACATCTTGAACACCCACTGGCCGGTGTTGCCCTGGTAACCCAGGTGGAAGGCGCTCTGCTGCTCGCCCTCCTGGGCGAGGGCGGTGTGGTGGGCGTAGGCGCGGTCGAGCTTGACCCACGCCGATACGGAGAAGGTTCCGGAGGTGTCCACGGCGGAGGCGTCGGCGGTGATCTCGTCGTAGGGGCCGGGGTCGCCGTCGGTGTAGCCGCTGGTGTGGACGGCGGTGCCCTCCAGGCGGGGTGTGGGATTGGTGTCGGGGTCGTCCACCGAGCCGACGCGTCCGCGGACCCAGTCCACCCCGCCGGAGAGGGTGGCGCCCTGCTCGGGGTTGGCACTGTCCGCGGCCCGGTTTCCCTGTCCTTCGTCGAAGGTGTAGTGGGCGACCGGGTCGCTGGGCGCGGCGACGAGGAAGGAGTAGGCGAGCACGCAGTCGGAGGAGTTGCCGAAGGCGTCCACCGTGCGCGCGTAGACCCAGTTGGGGCCCTCCAGGCGCGGGGTGAGGGTCACCGTCACCTCACCGCCCGGCTGTTCGGGCTTGGCCTCGGTGACGCAGGAGTCGTCGTTGAGGGCGTAGAAGTAGCTCTGGGCGTTCTCGACGCCGTTGTTGGAGAGGGTGAACTGCCCGGGCAGGCCGGGGGAACCGTGGAACTCGTCCCCGGCCGGGTAGTCGGCGGAGGTGACCGCGGGGCCCTGGTCGGGGCGTGCGGTGCTGACCATCAGGTAGCAGTAGCCGCTCCAGCCCGACCAGGAGGTGCCGTCGTGGGCGTTGGCCCGGTAGCCGATCAGGACGTCCTCGGGCAGTTCGCCGGAGCGCACCGACTGGTAGGAGCCCGAGGACCACACGGCCACGTTGGTGGAGGAGGAGTCCACCTCCCCGGTTCGCGTGCCGTCCACCCACCAGGCGAAACGCGTCTTGACCTTCTGGCGGTTGGCCGAGGTGGAGTCGCGGTCGCGCACGTAGGCGGTGAAGGTGGGCCGGGTCTCGTTGATCAGGCGCGGGTTGTCCGGGTCGGTGGAGCAGGTGCCGCCGTGGGAGTCCGAGAGTTTAGTGGGGGTCTCGGGCGGGTTGTTGTAGTCCACCTGAAGGGTCGGGTTGGAGTCGAAGCGGCGCCAGTCCCAGTTGCTGGAGGACTTGCTCTCGTTGCCGCGCAGACCCAGGGTGGTGGTGGCGTGGCCCGCGTCGCGGCTGTGCACGTACCCGTCGGTGGCGTCGAACTCCACCGTCGGGGAGGCGCCTCCGGGGCAGTTGGAGCGTCCGGCGTTGATGGTGCGGGTGTCGAGCCTGGTGTTCCAGAACGCCGAGGTGTTCTGCTTGCTCCACGTGGTGGAAGAGGTGATGGCGTCGGTGCGCCACAGCTGGATCTGCGCGTTGGTGCAGCCGTAGGCGTGGGTGACCCTGGGGCGGAAGGTGACCCGGGTGATGTCGGCGTTACGGGTGCGCGAGTCGACGCTGAAGCGCCAGAACGCGCGCTTGGTGCTGCCGTCACTGGGTTCGTAGCCCACGCCGGGGTCGTGGGAGGTGGAGTAGTTCCAGTACGACTGGCTCGGGTAGTTGGCGTCGACGTAGGTGCGCCCCACCCGGCTCACCGCGAGCGAGGGGTCGATGTAGACGGGGTAGGTGGTCTCGGCGTCGTCGAGCATGGCGGCGTCGGGGACCAGGCGGATGCTGTCGGTGCTCAGGTCCACGCCCAGCAGTTCGGTGCGCGCGCCCATGGGAGCCATCAGCGTGGGATTCTCACCGGTCTCCTCCGCGCCCGCGGAGTCCCACATGGCCGGGGCGACCGCGGTGAAGACGCTCTCCTGGCCCAGGTCGCCGACGGCCTCCAGGGTGCCGTTCTCGGCCAGGCGCATGGTCACACCGGTGGTGGCCAGCGCCATCTCCAGTTCGGCGAGGTCCTCGTGCTGGGCCGCTTCGGGGGTGTGCACCACCAGCACCTGCCCGAACCCGTCCACACCCGCGGTCAGCACCAGGTCCACGTCCGGCAGGACGTCGGCGTAGGTGGCCTGGGGGCCGTCGACGGTGGGGGCGGGCAGTTTCTCGTGCCAGCCCAGGTCGACGGAGTTGGAGCCGATGCCGATGCTGGCCAGGGCCTGGTCTCCCCCGCCGGAGAAGGCGATGTCGGCGCTGACCGCCTTGGGGCGGAGGCGTCCGTCGGAGTCCACGGCCAGGTCGGTGTCGACGGGGGTCCAGCCGTCCTGGTTCCTGACCCGCACCGGGAAGGCGCTCTGCTCCATGGTGAAGCTGCCGTCGGGGTTGGCCAGGTGCCGGGTGGTCTCGGTGGTGGCGGCGGTGATCTCGACGGGTTCGCCGGTCTCCTGCGCCAGGACCAGAGCTTCCTGGTCGGTGGTCAGGTCGGCGGTCGAGACGGAGGGGCCGGGGTCGGGCTCCTCGTCCGCGTAGGCGGGGGTGGACAGAGCAGGCATGAGGAGCAACGACGCCGTGAGGGCAGCGCCGAGTACTCGCGCATGGCGGGGCATGGCAGAGCTCTCTAACCCAGGTTGGGGGATCACCGAGCGAGGTCCGTGCCATGGGACACGGGTGGTGGTTGTCCTGGGACCGAACGGGAATTTAGCAACATCGACAACAAATCGGAATAGTGACTCAGGACACACCATGGGATGCATGCGCGCACAACGTGCGCATTCAGCCACAGATAGGGAACCCAGCACCATTTTGGCCACATCCGGCCACGCTTCCCTCGTTTCACTTTGAAAGACCCTGTTCACAGGGCTGTCCCCTTTCGGGTGTTCCAAAGGACCGCAGTTCAGCGTGGGCCCGTGTAGTTCCCGACGAACGCATCTCCCGGATGAGGTCGAAAGCAGAAAAGGATCACCGGGACATCCGGCCCTCGTGTGCCAGCGGAGCCCCCACCTCCACGACGCCTGGCCCGGCCTCCACGGAGCGCTCCCCTCGTGCAGCGGCGCAAGGCAGTTCTCGGTATGCTCCCCAGCCCCTCCGCGCCCAGCCCCGGACACCACGCACAGAGCTGTGAACAGGGCTTTCGTCCGCCTTCCGTGTACTTCGCCTGCCAAGGACACCGGACAGACCGTTCCCCGGTCATCGCGGCAGTCCCTGCCGGGGCACGCAGGTGAAGGTTGGACCAGCGCGTCGATCCGGTGACCGGCGACCGCGGCCTGCTCCAGCATCCAGGCCCGGCGCCGGGGCTCCAGGTGCGCCATCCGCTCCAGGATCGCTCGGGCACGCCGTTCCCGCGCGCGGCCGGTCCGGCCTGTCGCGGCGCGGAACAGGGGAAAGGTGTTGTTGTCCCACACATCACCGACGCTCCTGATGGTTTCCCGGTCGAAGGTGCGCGCGAAACTCTGACCTTCGATGATCCAGACGGGGGTGCGGCGGTTGCCCTTCGGGAGAAACGGAGCCCGTCAGCAAACTGACGGGCTCCCGCGAAAGATCGGGGCTGAGGCCTCTACGCCCCGAAGAAGTCGATGAGCGCGCGGGCGATCCGGTCAGGCGCGTTCTCCGTGGGGATGTGCCCCGCATCGGGAATGCGTACGAGCGTGGTTCGCGGGATCTCCGAGGCGAACCGCTCGGCGAACTCCACCTTCTGGAAGCCGTCTTCCTCGCCCCAGATCAGCAACTTGGGCGTTACGGACCGTTGCAGCGCGGGAACGAGATCAAGGGTGTAGCGGCTGGGGGGCGCGCCCCCCCNCGCGAAGCGGTCCACGGATCCAGATAGTCGGCGATCCTCTGCTCGGTGGCGGCGCCAGCCAGCGCCGTCGTCACCGACTGTCGGCGGGCGGTGAGAAATTCCTCGGCGGTGGTCGCCGCGACGACCTCCGGGTCACGGAACCGGGCCACAGCAGGCACTGGCCAGGAGTCGTAGGTGACCGAGTTGACCAAGGCCAGCCGGGACACCTCCAGCCGATCGTGAGCGAGGAGGTGCTGGGCGACGGCGCCGCCGATGTCATGGCCCGCCACGGCGATGGGCCCGGAGATGTCCAGCACGGACGCGAACCGCGCCACCCAATCCGCAAGGGCCGGGACCGTGGCCGTTTCCAGGGTGAGCTCGCCTCCCGAGCGGCCCAGTCCGGGGAGGTCGACCGCAAGGGGCCGCAGCCCCGCGTCAGCGAGGCGGCCCAGCACCGGGAGCCAGACCCGGCTCCAGTACGTTCCGTGCAGCAGCAACACGACCGGGCCGTCCCGCTCCACAGTCAGGTAGCTGGCCGTTTCGCCATCGACCTGGACTGCGGTCCTCAACACTCTCGTTTCGGTGGTTTCACTCATGGGACCACTGTGACCGGGGTTCAGCCTCCCTGCCGAGAGTCCAGAAAGACACCCATGGGTATATTCCTGCCATGAGCCTTCATCGGGTGGTGGCCCTGCTCCACCCGCCCCAGTCGCCCTTCGAACTCGCCTGTGCCGCCGAGGTCTTCGGCACGGCCCTGCAGGACGTGCCAGCCCGCTACAGCTTCCGGGTCTGTGCCGAGCACGTCGGCCCTCTGCAGACCACCGTCGGCTTCGCGATGCTCGTCGACGTGGGGCTGACAGCCCTGCAGGAGGCGGACACCGTGGTCGTCCCCGGCTGGCAGCCGCCTGGCGCGCCGGCGCCGACGACCGTCACCGAGGCGCTGCGGGCTGCTCACCGGCGCGGGGCGAGGATCGTCGCCATCTGCACGGGGGCGTTCGTGCTCGCTCAGGCCGGACTGCTCGACGGCCGCCGCGCCACCACCCACTGGCGCACCACAGCCCGACTCGCCGCCGCCTTCCCGGAGGTGCGGGTGGACGCGGACACGCTCTTCGTGGACCACGGTGACGTGGCGACCAGCGCCGGAAGCGGCGCGGGCATCGACCTGTGCCTGCACCTGGTACGTTCCGACCACGGCGCGGCGTACGCCGCCCAGATCGCCCGGAACATGGTCCTGCCTCCGCACCGGGAGGGCAGCCAACTCCAGTACGCCACGGAGCCCGCACCGGCCAGGGCGGACAAGTCATTGGCACCGCTGCTGGAGTGGGCCGCCTCCCGCCTCGACACCCCGCTGACCCTCGACCGCCTCGCCGAACACGCCGGGCTGTCCAGCCGCACCCTCGCCCGGCGGTTCACCGAACAGCTCGGCACCAGCCCGGGACAGTGGCTGCTCGGCCAGCGCCTCGACGCGGCGCGAGTACTGCTGGAGCAGACCGACCTGCCGATCGAAGCCATCGCCACCCGGGTCGGACTCGCCTCGGCAGTCAACCTGCGCCGCCATTTCCGGGCGCATCTCAGCACCACACCCGGCGCTTACCGACGTACCTTCAGCGAAACCTCATTCCGGCACGTTGTCGATCCGGGCTCTGTTCGCTCCCTGACGCTACCCGCCCACTGGAGCGAGCCTTTTTCGTCCTGAAGGCGCAGGCCACAGCACGATGGCGTCACAGCCTGGAGCCAACGCCACGATTCCTTGAAAAGGCACCAAGGTTGAGGACTTCGCGAGGTGCCAACGGACGCCGCCATTCGAGAATTCCTCGACAGGAGAGACCAAGGAAAAGCGAACCCCCAGAGCAGCGAGCGTAATAGTTCCGTAACTCCCGACGGCGGGCGCGCAAAACAATTGTCACATCACATTCCCATCCTTCCGGTTGACAAATGCCTGCAGCACAGTTAGTATAATTATTTATGTCGGAATTCGCATCGTTGGTGCAATGCCAGCCCAGACGCGGGCTCACGAGACGCCCTACGGTCCGAGCCGCACTTCGCGACCTGGCCGCCTCCCCTGCCCCGA
>ANAW01000203.1:0-3177 GCA_000340945.1 Nocardiopsis synnemataformans DSM 44143
CTGCCCTCCGGGAGACCGCATCGGCGTCGCCGGAAACGGTGACCGAAGCTCCCCGGCATCAACACGCGTGCACAGATAACAGATACGTGCATGCCTTTCTGTAGCATCCCCAGCAGTAACAGCTACCGGCCCTGTTGAGTCCAGGCGACACAATCGCCTGTTCTTCAGTCCATTCGATCACCTTTCCTGGCGTGCGCTCGTGCCCCCTCAGGTCCGATCCGCACCCCTGCCTGAATATTTATGAGGCTGTGTTCCCCATGTCCGAAAAACCGCATAAAGACAAGAAGCAACCGAGCGACCGCAGGAAGGAACGCGAGGACGACAAGGGCGAGGAGCAGACCTCGGGTCCGCGGAGCCGGACGGGTCACACCGCACTCGGAAGCCTGGACTACCAGCACCCCACGTATCCCCACGACACACACCCGGTCCTTGTTCCAGGCATCTCGATCGACGATCAGCGCCGCCGCTACCAGGTCGACTGGCTCGTTTTCGCGATCGCCGGCTCGCTCACGGTCGCTTTCGTCATCTGGGGCATCTGGTCCCCGGGAAGCGTCGCCGCGGTCGCTGAGACAGCCTTCTACTGGTCGACCGACAACCTCGGCTGGATGTTCAACGTCGTGGCCATCGTCGTGCTCGTCGCCACCGTGGGCATAGCGCTCTCGCCCTACGGGAGGATCCCGCTGGGCAAGGACGGCGAGCGGCCCGAGTTCAGCACGTTCTCCTGGACGGCCATGCTGTTCGCCGCCGGACTGGGTGTGGCGGTCCTGTTCTGGGGGCCCTCGGAGCCGCTCACCTACTTCGTCTCACCGCCTCCGCTGACCAGCGAGCCGGAGTCGGTCGAGGCCCTGCACACGGCCCTCGCCCAGATGTACTACCACTGGGGCTTCCACGCGTGGGCCATCTACGCGTTGGTCGGCGGGGCTGTCGCCTACGCCGCATACCGCCGTGGCCGCTCCCTGCTCATGTCCTCGATCTTCCGCGCCCTGTTCGGCCGACGGCTCACCGAGGGTTTCGCCGGAAAGCTCGTCGACATCTTCGCGATCATCACGACGCTCTTCGGCACCGCCGCCGCTCTCGGTATCGCGGCGATGCAGATCGGCTCCGGTGTCAGCATCGTGTCGGGTGCCGGGGAGCTCACGAACAACACCCTGGTCGTCATCATCGCGGTCCTGACCGCCGCCTTCGTCGTCTCGGCCGTCTCGGGCGTCGCGCGGGGCATCCGCTACCTGTCGAACATGAACATCGTGCTCACGGTCGGCATGGTCGCGATCGTCCTCTTCCTCGGCCCCACACTGTTCCTCGTGAACCTGCTCCCCTCGGCGATCATGGAGTACCTCGGGACCATGTTCGACATGATGGGCAGATCGCTCTCGTGGGGTGAGGACACACAGGAGTTCCAGTCGCTGTGGACCGTCTACTACTGGGCGTGGTGGATCTCCTGGTCGCCCTTCGTGGGCATCTTCCTCGCACGCATCTCCCGCGGTCGCACCATTCGCCAGTTCGTCCTCGGCACGATCCTCATCCCGTCCTCACTGCTCTTCGTCGCCTACGGAGTGATGGGCGGCACCTCCATCTGGATGTACCGGGAAGGCGCGCCCGGATTCACCGAGGACATGCCCCCGGCCGAGGTGCTCTTCACCCTCATCGACAACCTGCCCTACGTCGAGTGGCTGCCCTTCGTCGTGATCCTGGTGCTCGCGATCTTCTTCGTCACCGCCGCCGACTCCGCGTCGATCGTGATGGGCATGCTCACCACGCAGGGGGACCAGACGCCGCGCCGTTGGGTGGTCGTCTTCTGGGGCCTGGTCATGTCGGGAATCGCGATCGTGATGCTGCTTCTGGGCGACGCGATGGCGTTGCAGGGCCTGCAACGGCTCGTGATCGTCACGGCGGTGCCCTTCGCGCTCGTGCTGATCGTCGCCATCCTCGCGTGGTTCAAGGAACTGCGCACCGATCCCCTCGCC
The DNA here is from genome assembly GCA_000340945.1 of Nocardiopsis synnemataformans DSM 44143. Taxonomy (GTDB): domain Bacteria; phylum Actinomycetota; class Actinomycetes; order Streptosporangiales; family Streptosporangiaceae; genus Nocardiopsis; species Nocardiopsis synnemataformans. Next base: position 1,965 of record ANAW01000203.1, read on the forward strand.
CTGCGCATGCGCTACGTCGACACGGCGATGGACAACGCCGTGACCGAGGGAGTGGACCGGTACGGCGACGACTTCTCCCTGAAGGTCGTGGAGTCGAGGCCCGGAGGCGGGGCCGGAGCGGGTATCGACTCCACCGACGAGAGCTACACCGAGTGGTACCAGCGCACCAACGAGGAGGGTGAGCCGGTCGGCTACGACTTCGAGACCGGTGAGTGGGCTGACGGCTATGACGCGGCCACCGACGAGGGCTCGGAGAGCACCGCTGAACGGTCCGCGGCGACACAGGGGGAAACTCGTGTCGAGACGGTGGAGACCGGGACCGACCATGAGGAACGCTGACTTCACCGCCCCCCGCCCCTGTTGTTCAGCCGGTGTCCAGGGCCAGACGGAAACCCGTGTGGCCGAGGGTCGTGTCCGCGGTCACCGCGGTGCGCGCGGAGGTGCGGTACCGGCGGCAGTACGACGCGTGGCACATGTACGAACCGCCCCGCAGCACGGGCCGTCCGTCGGTCCGGCCGAAGACGCCGCTGGTCCACTCCCAGACGTTGCCCGTGGTGTTGTGCAGACCGTAGGCATTGGGTGCGAACGACGCGGCGGGCACGGTGCCGACCGGACCGGTCGGCCCGTCCGGGAAATCACCGGGGAACGTGTTCATGCGGGGCTCCCCGTCGGGTTCTCGCACGGCGCCCCAGGGGAAGGGCTGCTGCTCGAGCCCGCCGCGCGACGCGAACTCCCACTCGGCCTCCGACGGAAGCCGGGCACCGACCCACTCGGCATAGGCGGTGGCGTCCCGCTGCGACACATGGGTGACCGGGTGTCCGCTGCGGGACTCCACCGAGGACCCGGGGCCCTCGGGCCGGTGCCAGCAGGCACCCTCGACCTGACGCCACCACGGCGTCTGTGCGACCACGGGGGCACTGCCGCGCAGCCTCTCGGGCAGCAGCCCCTGGAACACGAGGGAGTCGCCCAGTTTCTCGGCGTCGGTGCGGTACCCGGTGTCGAGCACGAAGGCGGCGAACTCGGCCACCGTCACGGTCGTCGGCGCGACGGCGAACGGCGCCACCCGCTCCTGCCGGACGGGGCCCTCTCCGTCCTCCGGATAGGCGAACCGGTCCGTGCTGCCCATGAGGAACGCGCCTCCTGCGAGGCCGATCATCCGCAGCTCGCCTTCCGCGACGGCGGCGAGGCGCTCCAGCGTCTTCCCGGCGGCGCC
>ANAW01000203.1:3183-42726 GCA_000340945.1 Nocardiopsis synnemataformans DSM 44143
GTGGGACCGCAGCAGCTCATTCGAACCCCTTGTTCCGTCTCACGGAAAGGAACAGTCATGTCCCAGAACCGACCGAACATCATCGTCGTCCAGGCCGACCAGATGGCAGCCCAGGCTCTCGGTGCGTACGGGGACCAGGCGGCGAAGACCCCGAACATCGATGCTCTCGCTGACGAGGGGATGGTGTTCGACCGCGCGTACTGTAACACTCCGCTGTGCGCGCCTTCGCGTGCGTCGATGATGACCGGCCGCATGCCCTCGGCGATCGGTTGCTACGACAACGGAGACGATTTCGCGGCCTCCGAACCGACCTTCGCCCACCGGCTGCGGGCGAGCGGGTACCACACGGCTCTGATCGGGAGGATGCACTTCATCGGACCGGATCAGCAGCACGGCTTCGAGGAGAGGCTGACCACGGACGTCTACCCGGCCGATCTCGACATGGTGCCCGACTGGAACCGCTCGCTGAAGGACCGGCTCCAGTGGTACCACGACGCCGACGCCGTGTTCACCGCCGGTTTCTCGAAGGCCACGGTGCAGCAGGACTTCGACGACGAGGTCGGGTTCCGCACCCTGCGCCACCTCAACGACAGGGTCCGCGCCAACCAGGCCGCGGGCGAGGACCTGCCCTTCCTGATGGTCTCCTCGTTCATCCACCCGCACGATCCGTACGAGCCGCCGCGCGAGCACTGGGACCGGTTCGCCGACGTCCGGATCCCCGATCCGGCCCATCCTGAGGTCCCTGATCCCGAGCAGGATCCGCACAGCCACCGTCTCCGGTCGATGAGCGGGTTCGACGAACGGGAGCCCGGTATCGACGAGGTGCGCAGGGCCCGCCGTGCGTACTACGCCGCGGTGAGCTACATCGACGACCACGTCGGCCGCGTTCGCGAGCGCGTCGAGGAGCTCGGTCTCGCCGACGACACCGTCATCATCGTCACGAGCGACCACGGTGACATGCTGGGCGAGAAGGGCCTCTGGTACAAGATGTCGCCGTACGAGCAGTCCTCGCGGGTACCGATGATCGTGCACGGACCCGAACACCTGGTGCCGAGGGGCCGCTTCGCCAACACCGTCTGCCTGCTCGATCTGATGCCCACCCTGCTGGAGCTCTCCGGGGCTCCTGGGGCGGGTGACCAGGACGGGCAGTCGCTGCTCGAGACCGCACGCCGGGAGCGCGCGGGCGAGACGGGCCCCGAGGATCGCGACATCGTGATCGAGTACCTCGCGGAGGGCACGCTGCGACCCCAGCTGACGATGGTACGGGGGCACCTGAAGTACGTGCTGTGCCCCGGCGACCCGGAACAGCTCTTCGATCTCTCGGTCGACCCGGACGAACTGCGGAACCGCGCCGCGGAGCCCGAGTACGAGGAGACCGCTCGGGAGATGCGGGCGGCGCTGGAGGCGCAGTACGGCATCCCCGGCCTGGAATCCGACGTGCTCGCGAGCCAGGCGGACCGCCGTCTCGTCGCCGAGGCGCTGCGGAACGGGCGGGTGCGCCGTTGGGACTTCGACCCTGAGCCCGAGCAGCGCTACGTGCGCGGCGACTTCTGGGGCGCACTCGGCTACGGGAAGATCTCCGGCCCTTCGAGGTGAGTCCCGCGCGGGTCGGGCCTGCCACGTCGTGGTGAGCCCGGCCCGGCGGCCGCGGCACGGTCGAGCTCGGCGGCTGGAAAGGGTGTCCGCTTGCTCTCCGTCAACAGCTGGCGGTGGAAGCCGTCCAGGACGACGGTCGTCCGGGCATGCCGTTCGATGATCGCCGCGATCTCCGGCAGGGCACCGCCGGGCCTTCGGCCCGCGCTCCACTCCCGCAGGAACACGTCCCTGTCCGTGTCACCCCGAAGGCGGTCGGCGAGGTGGTGGAGCAGATGGCTCGCGGTGTAGTGGCGGTCGTAGGCGAGATGGTCAGAAAGGAACCGCGCCTCGGCCGCTGAGAGCTCGAAGCCCGAGCTCAGGGCCAGACCGAAGTCCGCGAAGTAGACCAGTTGGCCGTCGGTCAGGAGGTTGCCGAAATGGGCGTCGAAGTGCACGAGCCCGCGAGAGCCCATGAACGCCGCTCCCCGCGCCAAGGCCTCCTCCACCCGCAGAAAGGAGGAGCCGGTGCCAGCCGGCGCCGCGCTCTCCCGACGCCCGCCCAGCCACGCGCCGAGTGTCCGCGGCACGTGCTCGAGGAAGAGCACCAGGCTGCGGGAGGAGCGGCCGACGGCCTCCAGCCGCTCGCGCACGGCCGGTGAGCCCTCCCAGTGGACCACCGCGCCGTCGATGCCGCCGAACTCGTCCACGAAGCCCTCGGGAGGGGAGTCGGGCAGGACGCGCCAGTGGTACATCAGGGGAAAACCCTCGTACTCCCCCTCCAGGACCCAGTCGCTGGTCATGGTGTGGACCGCCAGCTCCCGCCAGGCGCCGAACCCGGCCGAGCCGAGTCCGTACTGGTAGAACATCGGCAGGCCGAAGAGGTTCGCCGTGGACCGCACGTTCTCCGGCTGGGCCTCGACGTCGGTCAGCGGCACCCTCTTGACGAAGACCCGCGTCCCGTCGACGTCCAGTTCCGCGGACCTGCCGCCGATGCCGGATCCCACCGCGGAGGCCGACGACACGACCTCCCCGAGTCGCCGGTCGCCCAACGACGACAGACGGGCGGCCACGGTCCCGTAAGCGGAGAGACGCGCGGCGTACCGGGGATCGAAGCGGCGCATCGACAGCTCCTCAGCGCACCGAATCCGGGGCGTCGGCGACCACATGGACGAGTGGACTCTATCCAGCCCGGTGCCCCCGAAGCCACGGCGAGCCGCGAGGCGGCCCGTGGCCCGTGCGCTCAGGCCAGCGGTCGGCGGGAGAACCGCTCCCCGCCCTCGGAAGCGATCGACACGGGTTCGGAATATGGGAGTATGAGCGTTGTGACCTTCCGAGATGACGCACAACGACTCCTTCTGGCCGCGCGGCGCGTCGAGGTCCACAAGAGCGGTCTTCCAGTGCACGTGGGCGACCTCGCCCGGGAGACGGGCTGGTCCACGAGCGCGGTGCAGACGACCCTGAGCCATCTGGACGGCAAGGGCTACCTCGCTGGTGTGACGTACTCCGATGAGGACGGGGCGACGGAGAGCATCGGCAGGGACGCGGTCGTGTACTTCGATGGTCTGACCGAGGCCGGCCACGCGGCGATCGAGAGCGGTGTCGAGCAGGCGTGAGGGAACGCCCGTCGTCCGGACGGGCAGACCGGCACGGCGGGAGGCCTCCCGGCCCCCGTCCCGACTGACCGCGCTTCCGTCCTCGTCACGGCCCGCCCACGCCCTCCTCCGGAGCGCGCCCATCATCCCGGCTTGCGCATGGGCGCGGTGAGCGTCGCGGCGGCCTCCGGTGTCGGGTCAGGCCTTCCAGAGGCCGATGCGGTCCAGGCGGCGGCGCTGCTGCTGCCAGACGGCGTGCTGACGGTACCCGACCCGGTCACCCGACGGGTCGGCTCCGCCCGGTCGAGGTAGGCGCCGAACTCGGCGGCCGGAGTCGCGAGGGCGGTGGCGGGACCGCGCCGGTGACCGTCGTCCGAGGACGATGCGACCGTGTCGGCACCGGCCGGCTCGCGCGTCATCCCACGGCGGCCCCCGAACGGATCCCCGTCCCCGGCCGCGGCATGGGCGGCAAGGCCGCACCGCCGACCACCGGGCGGGCCCGCCCGGTCCCTCACCTCGCGGACCACTCCCCCGGGCGGGCGCGGACGAAGTCGGCGAAGGCGCGGGGCGGGCGGCCGGTCAGACGGTGGACCGTGTCCGTGACGCGGTCCTCCTTGCCCCTGGCGATGGCGGCGTCCACCCCGACCAGCGCCGCGGCGAAGGGCTCGGGCATGCCCGCGTCCAGGTTGCGCCGGACCAGCTCGGCCGCCGGGGTCAGCGTGTGTCGCACCGGTCGGCCGGTGGCCTCGGCGATGACCGCCGCCGCCTCCGTGTACCCGAACGACTCCGGGCCGGTGAGCACGTGCTCGTCAGCCACCGGTCCCGGCTCCGACAGCACCTCCGCCGCGACGGCCGCGATGTCGGCGGCGTCGATCCATCCCAGCCGCCCCTCACCGGTCGCCGAGCGGATCTCGCCGCGCTCGCGGATGCCCACCGCCACCGGGTGCGTCCCGGTGAAGTTCTGCATGAACCCCGACGGCCGCAGCACCGCCCACTCCGGGAACGACCGCACGGCCTCCCCCAGCTCCGCGACACTCCGGGCGCCGCGCAGTTCCGCCAGCGAGCCGAGCAGCACCACGCGCCGCACCCCGGCGGCCCGGGCGGCCCTCAGGAACGGCCCGGCCATCGGCATGGGGTCCAGGGTCATCAGCGGCGGCACCAGGTACAGGACCTCCACCCCGGCGAGCGCCCGGGCGTGCGTTCCCGGGGCCGCCCAGTCGAAGGGCACGCCGCCGGGTCCCGGCCTGCGGCTGGCCACGCGCACGTGCGCGCCGCGGGCCCGCAGCGTCTCGGTGAGGGGGCGGCCGGTGTTGCCGGTGCCGCCCGTGACGAGGATCGTCGTGCCTTCGGCGCCTTCGGGTGATCGGTCCATCTCCGCCTCCGTTGTTCGGTCTCCGTTGCCTGCTCCGTCCTCCGCCACACTGGCGGGGCGCGCCGCGCGGGGGAACGGCCGCGTTGTCCCCGGACCAGCGGTCCGTGGCTCGCCGTCCGCGCGCATGGCAGGCTGGGGGCGTGGACAAGCGAGAACTCGGCGGATTCCTGCGCGCCCGCCGCGAGGCCCTGCGCCCGGCCGACGTCGGCCTTCCCGAGGTCGCGGGCGGGCGCGCGCGGCGCACCCCGGGGCTGCGGCGCGAGGAGGTCGCCGACCTCGCCGGGGTCTCGGTGAACTACTACGAGCGGCTGGAGCAGGCCCGGGCGCCGCGCCCGTCACCGCAGGTGATCGACGCGATCGGGCGGTCCCTGGAGCTGTCGGAGGCGGAGCGGTCTCACCTGTCCCGGCTGGCCGGGCACGCGCCGCCAACGCGGCCCGGCCCGGCCGAACAGGTCCCCGCGGGGGTGCTCGCCCTGCTGGAGCGGCTCGGCCCGGTCGCCGCCTACGTCTGCGACGCCCGCCACGACATCCTGGCCTGGAACGACCTTGCGTCAGCGCTGATCACGGACTTCGCCGCGCTGCCCCCGGCCGAGCGCAACGTCCTGCGGCTGTCCATGCGCCTGAGCGGAACGGTGTGCTCGGCGCCTCCGGAGGCGGCGGGCGGGTTCGAGGCGCAGGCGGCGGCCCAGACGCGCGAGGCGCTGGCCCGCCGCCCGCACGACTCCGCGCTGCGGCGGCTGGTCGGCGAGTTCGCCGAGCGGAACCCCGGGTTCGCGGCGCGGTGGCGGCGGCACGACGTCCGGCCGCGTGCGACGCTGCGCAAGCGCGTGGACCACGACGAACTCGGCGTGATCGACCTCGACTGCCAGACGCTCGCCGTGCCGGGCGCCGACCTGCGCGTGGTCATGTTCAGCGCGGAGCCGGGCACCCTCGCCCACGACAAGCTCACCCGCCTCCAGCTCCGTCTCGCGGCCCCCGAGCCCTCACCGCGCCCGTAGCCGGGCGAAGGCGAAGGCCCACGGTGTCGCCCCGCCGCTGTTCGCCCCGGCCGACGACGGCACCGGCCCTGTCCGTACCGCCCGCCCTGTCCGCACGTCCGTCCGCACGCTCGAACGGACGCCCTGACGAACACGTTCGGCGAAGGGGCCGGCCGTCCCCCTTCCGGCCGAAGCATCACGACGTCATCCAGGCCCGCCGTTCCCGGCCCCGGGGGTCGTCGACCTGGGTCCACTCGGTGTCGATGCGCATCGTGGCCCGGCGCTCGTCGTCGTAGGGGGCCCAGCCGGGGTCGCCGGTCCTGGCGAACCGGATCCAGGTCTGGTGAACGCGGGCGGCCAGGTCCGCGGGGGGCTCGCCGCGGCCCAGCAGTCCGCCTGGTCCGCGCAACCGCGGCAGGTGCGCGAGGTCGAAGACGAAGGGGAGCTCGACCGCGTGGGCGGCGCCGAGCTCTCCGTCCAGGGCGTCGGAGCGCCACGCGAACTCGTAGCCGAAGGTGGCGGACGCGGAGTGGGAGGCATGGGCGCTGGCCAGGGCCCAGCTCCCCGCGCCGAACAGCGCGTCGCCCATGACAGCGGACCGCAGTTCACCGAAGGACGCCTGGGGGCGTGCTCTCCGGTACGTCTGGACGAGCCGCTCCGGATCCGGGTGCGAGCGCGCCGCGGCCGCGTCGACGTCGGACGCGGTCGAGGTGGAGTAGGCGCCCACGGGGGCCAGGTAGAGGTTCCCCTCCTCGGCGTTGGTCCCGATGAGCAGGTCGACGTCCGCGCTGAGCCCGGCGGAGACGGATGCGGCGGGCTGCGCGTCGAGGACCAGGCTGAAGGGGCTGAGACCGATCAGCGGGTCGTGGTGCGTCGCGGTCCGCAGGTCGATGCCCGGGAGCCGGGAGGCGGCCTCGACCAGGCGGTCGTCGGAGACCTCCGCGAAGGCCTCGACACGGGGCTGGACGCCCAGGTGCTCGGCGGCGGCCTCGGTGACGCGGGCGGCCTGCTCGGTCGTGAACGCCCCCAGTCCGCTGCCGCTCTGGACGATCGCCCGCCGGAAGAGGCCCGTGGCCTCGGGGGTGGCGAGGACACCGCCGACGACGGTCGCTCCGGCCGACTGGCCGAAGAGGGTGACCTCGCTCGGGTCACCGCCGAAGGCGGCGGCGTTCTCGCGGACCCAGCGCAGCGCGGCGACGACGTCGAGCAGGCCGCGGTTGGCGGTTGCTCCGGGAACGTCGAGGAACCCGGCGATGCCGAGCCGGTAGTTCAGGGTGACGAGGACGACGCCGTCACGGGCGAAGCCGCTGCCGTCGTACATCGCGGAGCGCGTCGAACCGGCGACGAATCCGCCGCCGTGGACGAACACCATGACGGGCAGGCCGCCGTCCGCGGTCTCGGGCGTCCAGACACTGACGGTGAGGTAGTCCTCCCCGCGGCTCCAGCCGTCGCCGAAGTAGGGGGACATGTCCACGCTGCCGAGCCTGCGTTCGGACTGCGGCGCGGTGGGTCCCGGCACGGTGGCGTCCCGTACGCCGTCCCAGGGCTCGTGCGGCCGCGGCGGCGCGAACCGGTCGGCGCCGCGGGGAGGGGCGGCGTACGGGATGTTCAGGAAGGCGGTGGCGCCGTTCTGGCGTCGGCCGCGGACCGCTCCCTGCGCGGTGGTCACGACGGGGTCGGGGTGGTGGTTCACAGGCATGCCTTTCCGCTGGCCTCAGCCCTGCTGGGTGGTGTACGGGGCGAAGGGGGCCCAGCCCTTGATGGCGAACTTGCTCCCGTCGCGCACCACTTCGGCGGCGCCGTGGCCGCCCAGGTGCGCGGGGATCACGAGTGCGTTGTCGTCGGCCGCCCTGCCCAGGACCTCGCGGCGGGTGGCGCGGGCGCCCGCGGGGTCCTCGCAGAAGCAGCTGTTGGCGTCCGGTTCGAGGATCTGCACCGGGTTGTGCAGCAGGTCGCCGACGAACACGGCCCGGTCCGTTCCGGAGGCCAGGGTCAGCACGGAGGAGCCGGGAGTGTGCCCGGGGGCCGCGTCCAGGCGCAGGTCTGCGTCGATCTGGTGGCTGCTCTCCCACAGCAGCGTCTGACCGGCCTCGTGCACGGGGGCCACGCTGTCCTCGAAGACGTTCTGGTTGCCGCGGCCGAGCAGCGGCTTGTGGCCGTTCTCGGGGTTCCAGAAGTCGAAGTCGTCCTTGGGCATCAGGTACGTGGCGTTGGGGAAGGTGGGGACCCAGCTCCGGCCGTCCAGGTACGTGTTCCAGCCCACGTGATCGATGTGCAGATGTGTGTTGACCACGATGTCCACGTCCTCGGGTGCGACTCCGGCGCGGGCGAGATTGGCCAGGAAGTCGGTTTCGAGACGGCTCCAGACGGGCGCGTACGGGCGCTCCTTGTGATTGCCCACGCCGGTGTCGACGAGAATGGTCTTTCCCCCGCTGCGCAGCACCCAGGTCTGGATCGCCGAGTTCACCGTATTGGTCTCAGAATCCACGAAATACGGGCTCAGCAGGGGTGCGCCGTCGTCCCAGACCTCCTTGGACACTTCCGGGAAGAAGGTGTCGGGTGTCATTTCCACGGAACCGTAGTACTCCCAGACCCGGGTGATCTCGACATCGCCGAGTTTCATTTTCTCCATGAGTATTCCCCAGTGATTCGGATGCTTTCCTGGGACCCTACGGGCGGCCCCGGTGCACGCGGTATCCGTCACGTGACTGCACCTGCGCACACGCCCCGGCACCGGCTTCGCTGCTTGTAGCCTGGGTGGGCCAAGGCAAGGCGGCTCCGGTCGAGGGGCCACGATTCCTGGAGACCCCGTGGGCGAGCACACAGGCGGCCCCGGTGCGGTCACGGGGCCGGAGCCGGACCCGGCGGAATCGATCGTCGGCCGGGACGCGGAACTGGCACGCCTCTTCCGCACGGTGGACTCGGCGTCGACCGACCGGGTCCTGGTGCTGGTCGGCGAACCGGGCACGGGGAAGAGCGCGCTGCTCGGCTCCGCGGCGCGCCGGGCCGAAGCCCGCGGCGCCCGCGTCCTGCGCGCCGAGGGGAGCGAGTCGGAGTCGAGTCTGGCGTTCTCCGCGCTGCACCAGTTGCTGCGGCCTGTGTCGGCCCAGGTGGACGTGCTGCCGGAGAGGCAGCGCACGGCGGTGCGCGACGCCTTCGGCGCGGGGTCGGCCACGGCGGAACCCGACCTCATGCTCATCGGGGTCGCCGTCCTGAACCTGCTCTCGGCCCTGGGCGACCGGCATCCCGTGCTCGTGGTGCTGGACGACGCGCAGTGGTTCGACCGTGCTTCCCTGAACGCGCTGTCCTTCGCCGCCAGACGGTTGGAAGGCGAACCGGTCACGATGCTGCTCGGAGCCCGCGCCGGCGACCACCTGCCGGGGTTCGACCGCCACCTGCCGACGCTTCCCCTGGGAGCGCTCGGCGACGCCGCCGCCAACCAGCTGCTGGACCTGCAGTCGAAAAGTCCCGCCGGCCGGACCAGAACGCGGATCCTCGACCAGGCGGGCGGCAACCCGCTGGCGCTGACCGAGTTGACGCGGGCGTCCGCCGCGCACGACGCGTCCGCGGGACCGCCTCCCCCGGGTCCGCTCCCGCTCACCGACCACCTGGAGCGGGTCTTCGCGGCCCGTCTGGACGACCTCCCCGCCTCCAGCGGTCGGGCCCTGCTGCTCCTGGCCGCCATGGACAGTGTCGACTCCGCGATCACCGCCTCGGTCGGGCTGCCGCACGCCGGGGACGACGCGTGGCTGCCCGCCGAGCGGGCCGGGCTGGTCCGGCGGACCGGTCGGGACGTCCGGTTCCGCCACCCCCTGGCCCGGTCCGCCACGTACCACGCCGCGTCCCCCGCCGCGCAGCGCGAGGCCCACCTCGCGCTCGCCGGGATACTGCGGGACGAACCGGACCGGCGTGCCTGGCACCTCGCCGCCGCGTGCCCGGGCCCCGACGCTGCCGTGTCGGCGGAGTTGGAGCGGACCGCCGGCCGGGCCCGCCGTCGCGGCGGCCACGCGGCGGCGGTCAGTGCCCTGCGACGCGCCGCCGAACTCGCACCGCGACGCGAGGACAGGGCCAGGCTGCTGGTCGAAGCGGCCACCGCGGCCGTGTTCACCGGTGACATCTCCTGGGTCGAGGAACTGGCCGCCGAGGCACGCGCGCACACCGAGGACCCGTCGCTCCTGGCCTCCCTCACCGTGCAGGTCGGACGGCTGGCGGTGCTGACCGTGCGCCACACCGTGGTCTTCTCCCGGCTGGTCCGTTCCGCCGAGCAGGAGGCGGTCTCACGGCCCGCCACCGCGTTGGACCTGCTGGCCGACGCCGCCGTGGTCCGCTTCTACTCCGGGGAGGACAGCCAACGGCACCGCGTCCAGTCCGTCCTGGAACGGCTTCCCGGGGACGCTTCGCACGCATGGCTGCGCGCCTGGGTGAGGGCCGTGTCGGACCCCTTCGGGGGCAGGGCCGAACTCCTGCCCCTGCTTCCGCGGTTGGTCTCCGAGGCGGAGCGTCGGCCGGACCGGCTCACCGCTCTCGCGGTCATGGCGTGGCTCCTGGACGAGACCCCGCAGGCCGTCCGCGCCTTCGACGAGGCGTTCGACCGCTGGAAGTCGCAGGGGCCGCTGCCGGAGGGCCTGGGCGGCGCGGCCGCCTGGAGCTATGTGGAACAGGGACGGTGGGGACAGGCCCGCGAGGCCTGCGCCCGCGCCGCCGCCGTCGGATCGGCGGCCGGTCTCGACCACGCCGTGGCGTGCGCGGCCACGGTGGACGCCACCGTGCTGGCCTACCAGGGGGACACGGCGGCGGCGCGGGCCCGGATCGGGGACGTGTTCGCCCTGATCGATCCGCTGGAGAGCCGCTCCGTGTCCGTCTACGCCCGTCGTGCGCTCGGCGCCGCGGCGGTCGCGGAAGGCGCGTACGAGACCGCGTACGACCAGCTCCGCATGGTCTTCACCGCGGACGGCGCTCCGGTGCACTACCACGCCTCCTACCCGGCCCTCGCGGACCTGGCCGCCGCCGCCGCGCGCAGTGGCCGGAGCGCGGAGGCCGCCGCGATCGTGGAGCGTTCCGCACGCGCGCTCGCGGACGGCGCCTCGCCCCGCCTGCGCGCGCTGATCAGCCGGGCCCGTGCCCTCCTCGCGGGTCCCGAGGACGCCGAGGCGCACTTCCGGGAGGCTTTGGCCGATCCGCGGCTGGAGCACTGGCCCTTCGAGCGCGCCCAGACCCTGCTGGACCTGGCCGAATGGCTGCGGCGCCGTCGACGCGTCACGGAGGCGCGGGGGCCGCTCAGCGAGGCTCTGCGGACGTTCCGGCGCCTGGGCGCGCGCCCGTGGATCGAGCGCGCCCGGGCCGAGTCGCGCGCCGCCGGCCTCGACGTCACGGACGCGACCCCCGACGCGCTCTCCCGGCTCTCCCCGCAACAGCAGCAGATCATCAGGCTCGCCGCCCGCGGGCTGACCAACCGGGAGATCAGCGAGAGGCTCTTCCTCTCCCCGCGCACGGTCGGCTCACACCTGTACCGCAGCTTCCCCAAGTTGGGCGTCACCGCCCGCTCCCAACTGCGCGACCTGGTCGAGAACGCCCTCCCGGCGACCACCCGCCAGGGATAGGGCCCGTCCAGCAGGCCCGGGCCAGCGGTCCCCGGCTTCACACGGCCGGACGGAAACGGCCGTGGGGAGGGAACGGAAAACCGCGGTGGGCGTCTCTCCCCTGCGTGACCGGCGCGCGACCCGCGGCATGCTGGCTGTGACCGGACGCCCGGACCAGCCCAGGCCGCCTGGTGCCGCACCTACGGGCGCGGCACCTGCCAGGCCGAGATGGTGCCCGGCTGACCCTGTTCGGTGCTCACCGCCCCGGAGGAGGGCATCGCCTCCTGGACCGCGCCGCTGGATGCCGCGCGCCTGCCACCGCAAGCGGACGGGGCCGGGGCCCGCGCCGCCCGGGTGCGTGACCTCGTCGGGCGGCTGACCTGGGCAGGCCACCCCGGACGGTCATTACAGGCCGTCCTGGAGACAGGCAAGCGGGTGAGACGCCAAGCTAGGCACGGACCTGCGCCAACCACTCCTGCGCCGTTCGGGGTTCCAGGCCGAGAAGCTTCTGCGCGCTGTTGTCCTCACGGATCGTGTGGTCGGTCCGGGTGTTCAGCGCCTGGTAGAGCCCGACGACCGGAGCGGACGCGTCCGAGCCGAACAGCGGTGTGATGAGCTGACCGAACCGTTCCGGGGTGATCGCCCGGTAGCGCACGTCTCGGCCGAGGTGAGCGGTGAATCCTGCCGCAAGGTCCTCACCGGTGAGTCCCGGTCGGTGTCCGACGGCGACCGTCCCTGTGACCGAGGTGTCGGTAAGCAGGCGGACGGCGACGTCGGCGACGTCCAGGTGGGAGCTCCAGGACACCGGGAATCCGGTCGGCAGGGGGTAGCGAAGCACGTTCTCCTCGTGTGCGGGCCCTGCCACGACCGGTAGGAGCAGGTTCTCCAGGTACAGGCGCGGGGCGACGACCGCCGAGGAGACCCCGGTCTTCTCGACCTCGCGAACGAGGGTCGCGATCGGGCTGTCGGCAGGGGCCTGGAGCGGCGAAGCAGGGTCATCGACGACCTGTCCGCTTGTGGAGATCACCACGCGGTCGGGCCGGACCTGGTCGATCGCCTCCGCGATCGCGTGGGTGAAGACGAGCTGCTGAGCGGCATCTCCCATCGGGAGGTGAACGAAGACGCCTTCGGCCCCGCGGTAGGCGGTGGTGAGCGAGGCGACGTCGGCGTTGTCGACGACGACAGCGGTCTCCCCCTCGGGCAGGTTCGCGGGATTGCGGACGGCGGCTGCAACCTTCTTGCCAGCGGCGAGGAGGGCTGAGAGGACAGGGGCTCCCTGGGCGCCCGTGGCGCCGTGCACTACGTAGGTCATGCCCCGATTGGTGCATATGGTGCACCGGTTACGTCAACTGCACTATTGGGTATCGTGAGAACTTGTGACTGAAGATTCTCTTCCCGAATGCGGGGTCGCCCGCTTCCTGATCCTGTTCGATGGACCGTGGGCGACGCTGATCGTGCGAGAGCTGCTGCACGGGCCCCACCGCTTCACCGAACTCCGCAACGCGCTGCCCGGGATCAGCGCGCACACCTTGACGAATCGTCTGCGCCAGTTCGAGACCCACGGAATCGTCACCCGCACCGCGTACGCGGAGATACCCCCGCGTGTGGTCTATGAACTCACGCCTCTCGGCGGAGAGCTGCGAACGGTCCTGGACGCGATGAACCACTGGGGGCTCTCAGCGCCGACCTCGGCCTTCACCACCAGTGACCGGCGGGGCGGTACCCCTGCGCCGTGACGGAACGATCCGCGGATCGGCGCGAACGGCCTCAACCCCGACCTCCCCAGAATCGTCGCCGTCGATGAGAACGCACCTCTCTTCCTCCAGCAGATGAACGACCCCGAGCACGCCCGGTTGCATCGGATGCTCACCAAGCACTTCACCGTCAAACGGGTCAACGCGCTGCGGCCGCGGATTCAGCAACTTGTCGGCTGCGTAGGAGGGATGACCGGAGCCTGGTGAGGTACACGACGGCCGGTACTCACCTTTCCGGCTTGCCTCAGTGCGTATTCGGCAGCGCGGAGCTTCCCGAGGGTCGAGGCGAACCCCTCCAGACCCCGCTCGGACAGCACTGATTCGACCCGGACGACCGGCCGCCAGGGGTGAGTCCCGCCCAGAAGGGCCAGGCCAGCGGCCCCCGGCCTCACCCGGTCGACGGGCTACGCAGGGGGTCGCCGGTCCACCAGGGCGGCGAGGAGTGCCGCCACCAGTGCGAATGACGCCGACGCCAGCAACAGGGCCAGCAGGTCGTGGACCGCACTGGTGGCGCCGAGAAGGAGACCCGCGGCGGAGGAGACCAGCGCGCCGCCTCCGATCGACATCGCGGCGGACAGGCCCATTGCGGTTCCGGCGAGGTCGTCGTGCTCGGACATCACTCCCATGGTGACCACAGGCGTGGTCAATCCGTTGCCTATGCCGATGAACATGCAGAACACGAAGAAGAGGAGGGGGTTGATGTCGTGCGAGGCCGCGAGGACCAGACCGGCCAGCAACACCCCGCACGTCAGAGCGCGGGCACCGACGAGAACGCGAGTCCTGAACACCCGGGAGGCGATCGCCCCCGTCAGGTAACTGCCCAGGATGAATCCGCCCGGGACCATGGCCATGTAGATTCCCAGAGCCGCACTCGACTCACCGAAGTGGCTGCTCATGACCAGGGGTGCGCCTCCCAGGAACACGTAGAGCGTCCCCGTCGAGAAGGCCATGCACAGGGTGTAGGCCCAGAACCGGGGCGAGCCGAGCAGTCTTCGGAGCGAGGAGAGGAAGTCTCCCCTCCCGCTGCCTGCGTGGAGGGACGTCTCCTTCATCTGGTGCATGGACACGAGGAGGACCGCTCCGCCGAGGACTGCGAGGGCGGCGAAGATGGAACGCCACCCGAACAGTTCGCCCAGGATCCCGCCCAACGCGGGCCCGACCATGGGGGCGAGCGCCCAGCCCATGCTCGCGAAGCCGATTCTCCGCACCGCGTCGCGGTCACTCGAAGTCTCCTTGATCGCGACCATCGCGACCGAGAAGCACGCGGCGATCGACGCCTGGAACATACGGCACACGAGGAAGACCGCGATATCGGACGCCAGTGCGCAGCCGACGGACGCAACGACGAAGACCGAGACGGACACCAGCACGACCGGGCGGCGGCCGTAACGGTCCGACAGGGCGCCGGAAACGACCTCGACTATGGCGGTGGCGACCGCGTACCCCGCGATCGAGAGGTTGACCAGAGCGAAACTCGTGTCAAGCGCGTCCGCGATGTTCGGCAGCACCGGAAGGTAGACGGTGACCGGAAGCACCGACAGCGCCGCCATCACGACGAAGAGGGTACGGCGCGGTGGACCCGTTGACTTCTGCGCGTCGACAGAGCTGGTCATGCCGCCTTCTTCCGTTCGTTCGCGTTGCCCTGGCCCGTCGTGGTTCCCGGCGTTAGCGAGATCGTGCGCGTATCCACGGCGAAGGGCAGGTTGCGCGCGTCGTAGGAGTGCGCCGACTCCGGATGGAAAGCGATCGGCGTGGACCCGATCCGCTCCCGGCGGGCCGACGCGCCCTGCGGGTGGCTCAAGGCTGGTCCCTGGAATGGCGAAAGCTGATGCGCATCAGCCGACTGTCAGCCCAGTCTTCGAGCCGAGTCGGCCGGATGGTGCCGGGGTCGTGGGGCTGGTTGAGATCCGCCACGATCTCCGCCAGCACGGCCTGACGTTCGGCCGGGTCGGTGACAGACGTGGCCCGTGCGGGCAGATCTGCGCGGACCCCGTTCTTGAGGTGGAAGGTGAAGTGGGGATCGGCGAGAAGGTTCGCATGCCAGTCGGTCGCGGCACCGCCGGCGCCGCTACAGAGGTAGGTGGTGCCCGCGGCTCGGTAGAAGAAGATCTCGATGCGGCGCGCTCGGCCGGTGCGGCGCCCCAGCGTCGTGATGTCGATGATCCGTTCGCTGGTGCCCGCGGCGGGGGTGATCTCGACGGCTCGTCGGATGTGGTCGGGCAGGCGGGACAAGGACGCGTCCCGTGCGGAGTCGTTCGACCCGGTCGTGTCTGGAGCGCTCATGCGGTCTCGGCCTGAAGTGCGGGGCCGAGGAGGAGTCCACCGTCGATGACGTACTCCGACCCCGTGATGAACGACGCCTCTGATGACGTGAGGAACAGGAGGAGACGGCTGACGTCGGTCGGCTCCCCGAGCCGGGGGACGGCGAACGGCTCGGGTGAGTAGAAGTCCGCGATCGCCGCGGTGGCGCCGGCTGCCGGTTCGTGGATGAAGGGGGTCGAGATCACGCCGGGGTGGATGGTGTTCACCCGGATGTGGTCGCGGCCGAGTTCGAGTGCCGCCGTTCGGGTGAGGCCTCGCACGGCCCACTTGCTGGCGACGTACGGCGCGTAGTGAGCCGTGCCGCCCAGGCCCATGGTCGAGGCGATGTTGACGATGGCTCCCCCTGCTGCGCGGCGCAGAGCGGGGGCTGCGGCCTTGACGCCGAGGAAGGTCCCTGTGAGGTTGACGTCGAGGATGCGCGACCACGTGGCCTGGTCCGTGTTCTCGATCGTCGCAGGCGGGTTCTGCACGCCCGCGTTGTTGACGAGCACGTTCAGGGCGCCGAAGGCGCTCTCGGCGGTGAGCACAGCGGCGGACCACGAGCTCTCGTCGGTGACGTCGAGGCGGGCGAAGCGAGCGCGGGTCCCGAGCTCGTCGGCGAGAGCGGCCCCGCGTTCCGCGTCGATGCCGCCGATCACCACGTTCGCCCCCTCCGCGTGAAAGGCGCGCACGTGGTTCGAGCCCTGGCCGCCGGTCCCACCGGTCACGAGCACGGTCTGGTTGTCGAAGCGGGGCATCAGATGTTCCTTCGGTACGCGGGTGAATGACCGGGATCACCAGTGGTGAACGGCGGTCAGTGGTGAGCCGGGCGACTCACCATTCCCTCGACACTAGATCGGCGGGCGGGGNNNGCCCATGAACAGGATCGTGACGACGTATCACCAGCGCGTCGCCCAGGAGAAGCGCGCGCTGATCGTGACGGCCGCGACCGCACTGTTTCTCGAGTTGGGCTACGACCGGACGTCGCTGGCGCGGATCGCAGAGTGCTCGGGCGTTTCGCGGGCCACCTTGTTCAAGCAGTTTCCGAGCAAAGCCGCCCTGTTCGACGCCATCGTGACCGAGTCCTGGTCGACCGCTGACGAGGAGGACCCTCCGCCAGCGGGCAACATCGTCGACGGGCTCAGCATCATCGGCCGCCGTTACGCCGAGCTGTTGGGCCGCGCCCAGATGACCGACCTGTTCAGGATCGTCATCGCCGAGCTGCCGCGGTTCCCTGAGCTGGCCCATGCGCAGTTCTCGCAGGGGAAGATGCCCTACTTCGAGTCCGTACGCAGCTACCTCCTGGCTGAGCACGAGGCGGGAACGGTGCGGGTCGAGGACGTGGACCTCGCAGCCACCCAGTTCCTGGGCATGATCTCCAACTACGTCTTCTGGCCGACACTCCTGGTGCCGGGCTGGGAGGTGAGCGCCGAACGCGTCGCCCAGGTAGTCGACGAGGCCGTCCGCACCATCGCCGCCCGGTACGCCGTGACTGGACCGGGGGCGTCCACCAACGGCTGAGTCCCGCCGACCGCGACAGAGTCCCGCCGCCGCCGAAGGAGCTGCTGCCTAAGCAGTCGAGGCCGTCGGCACCAAGGGAAGTTCGCGGGGCATCCCGGGGCGGACAACGAAGGAGGGGGTGCCGATGTGTCGACCCACCTCGTTCGCGTTGTCCCGACCCGCCGTGGTTCCCGGCGTGTGTTTCTCGGAAAGGGAACGATCGAACCTCGGCTGTTCGCCGGTCGCTCTACGGCTTGATCATGCGGCGCTTCCCCGGAGAGCGTTCGTCGACGAATTCGACGTGCGGAGCGAACCGCGAGATTCCGGCAGCCACCTTCCTCACGGACCAAGGCGACAAACTCGCGCTTTGGCCGTAGCGCCTACCGCTGGGCCTCTCGAAGGACACCATGGTCTTCCACACCGGAATGAATTTCAGCAGTTTCGAACGGCGGCGCCGCAGCACCACCCGCTTGATCGCGTCCCAAGGAGCCTCGGCCTTCGGCGCTCCGACCTTCATACGCCACCCGGAATCGATGTCGACGAACAGCCTGATCCCGTCCTGGTCGAGCCGCGCCGCCAGCGGACTCCTCAACTGGGAGGCGAACTTCGCCGCCACCCACCCCAGGACCCCGACCAGGGGCATCAGCAGAGGTGACCGGTGCGTGTCGACGTAACTGGGGAACACACTGTTGTTTGCGACCTCGACCAGGTCGCCGACGGGCACATTCACTTGCACCCATACCATGGCGGCGATCATGGCGGCCCCGAGAGCGAACCAGGGAATGTCGCCGGGGCGCACCCACTCCTTCACGACAACCTCGGGGTTCTGCGGTCGAGCGGAAGGCGTCATGGAGTTGTCCTCAGGTTTCGGGGATCCGGGGCATCCGATTGTCGCATTCGGCGACCATCGCGGCGCTGTCCGATGACCGCTGCGACACCTCCGCTCCCGCGGGGATGCGGTAAAGCCTCGCGGTGGCCTCCGGTGGCGGACCAGGGCTTCCCGGGGCCGATGCGGTCCCCCTTCGCGGGCGGCTCCTGAACCGACCACCGCCTCCGACCTTGCATCGGAGGCATACCATGCTGCCCATGACGCAGGAAGACGGAGAACTGGACAGCCTCGTACGCAAACGCATCCGCGCCCTGCGGGTGGCGCAGGGCTGGTCCCTGGAGGAGCTGGCCGGCCGCGCCCACCTCAGCCAGTCCTCGCTGAGCCGCATCGAGAACGGTCGGCGCCGCCTCGCCCTGGACCAGTTGGTCACCCTCGCCCGTGCTCTGGACACCACGCTGGACCAGCTCGTGGAGACGGCCGCCGACGACGTCGTCATCAGCCCGACGATCGACGGCGCCCGCGACCGGATGCGCTGGCCCGTCAAGAGCGACCCCGGCATGAGCGTGGTGCGCCAGCGCATGACCGAACCGCCGCCCGACAACCCCGCGCGCATGCGCGCCCACCCGGGGCACGAATGGCTCGTCGTCCTGTCCGGCACCGCGACGCTCATGCTCGGCCACCGGCGCTTTCGCATCGAGACCAACCAGGCCGCCGAGTTCCCCACGATGATGCCGCACGCGATCGGTGCTGAGGGCGGCCCCTGCGAGGTCCTGGGCATCTTCGACCGCGACGCCCGCCGCGGCCACCAGCGGGAGGACGGCGGCCACGACCCCCAGGACACCTGAGGGAGCGACCGCGCGGACCGCGCGACGACGCCGTCTTGCGCGTCGGGCAGCGCATCCGGCCATTGTCTTGCGTAAACCGGGAACCTCCATGCTTTGCGCGCATGATCGTCCTACTGTGGAGACATGAACCAGATGCACTCGCACCACCCCGGCCACGGCGCTCAGCACGGACACCACCAGCAGCACGGACACCACCAGGAACACGAGCACCAGGAGTACGACGCCGACGTCCAGGCGGAGATCCTCGACCTGGACGCCGAGGTCCTCGCCGAGCACACGGCCTCCATCACCGCATGGCTGCCGTTGAGGACGGGCCCGCGTCAGATCGTGGACCTGGGCTGCGGCACGGGCACGGGCACCTTCGCCCTCCTCGACCGCTTCCCCGACGCGCACGTCACGGCCGTCGACACATCCGCCGGACACCTCCAACGGCTGCGCGACAAGGCGCGCGCCCGTGGCGTCGAGGAGCGCGTGCGCACCGTGCGGGCCGACCTCGACGCCCCCGAGTGGCCCGACCTGGGCTCACCGGACCTGGTGTGGGCGTCGGCCTCGATGCACCACATGGCCGACCCCGACCGCGCACTGCGCAACGTCCACGACGCGCTCGCGCCCGGCGGCCTCTTCGCCGTCGTCGAACTGGCCGGGTTCCCGCGCTTCCTGCCCGAGGACGCCCCCGAGGACCGGCCCGGCCTGGAGGAGCGCGTCCATGCCGCGACCGAACGCTTCCACGCCGAGCACATGCCCCACCGCGGCGCCGACTGGGGTCCGATGCTGACCGCCGCCGGGTTCACGGTCGAGGGCGAACGCACGATCGCCGTGAACATCGAGGGCTCCCACAGCGAAGCGGTCGGCCGCTACGCGCTCGGCAGCCTGGGGCGCGTCCGCACCGCCGTCACCGGGGAGCTCTCCCCCGAGGACCTCACCGCGCTCGAACGGCTCCTCGACACCGACGGCCCGCACAGCATCCTGCGCCGCGACGACCTGGCCGTGCGCACCGAACGCACCGTGTGGGCCGCACGCCGCTGACACTGGTCCCGGGCCGCCCCGGCCCTCACGCGGGGCGGGGCGGCTCGGCCGCCCGCACGGAACGGATCCGCGCCGCCGCCCGCGCGACGGTGAGTGCCGCTCCCACGACTCCGAGGGCGCCCACCAGGACCGCGAGAGCGGGGAACAGCCAGAAGACGTCCACCGGGACGTAGCTGTTGTCCTGGAGCGCGGGAGCGACGAGGAACAGGAAGACCGCCAATGCCGGGGCGAGGCACTGGGGAAGCAGACGCAGGGCGAACCCCCAGGCGGGCCAGGCGGCCCGACGCGCGGCCCACCGCGGCGAGCGGCGCAGGCCGAGGACGCCCAGGACCACGACGGCGGCGGTGGCCGCGCCGAGGACCAGGTCGATCACGGTCGCCGTCGCCGTGCCGGGGTCGGGGGTGCGGCCCTCGGTCAGGTCGATGATGCCGGAGCTGAGCTCGTAGGCGTTCTCACGGGAGGGGGTGAAGCTGTTCAGCAGCACCACCACGCCGTAGCCGCTGCCGGGCACCAGGTCCTGTTGGGAGTTGAAGCCGGAGACGATGCCGCTGTGCGAGATCCGCGCGGGCGTCACCTGCGGCCCGCTGTGCCTCCAGCCGAGCCCCGCCCGTTCGGCCGCGGGCTGTGCGGTGTGGGACTCCTCGACGAGGGCGGTGGAGAGCAGGTGTCGCCCGTCCGGGCCGACCCCCTCCCGCTGCTGCATGGCGAGCCAGGCCGCCATGTCGTGCGAGGTGCTCACCACTCCGCCGGCTCCGCTGTTCATCGCCTCCGGGGTGGGCGCGGGGAAGGCTCCGCCGTATGCGGTGACGTGCCCCGGAGCGAGCCCGTCGACGGGGTCGCGCGTGGTGGTGGTCGCGACGGTGTCGTCCATGCCCAGAGGGGTGAAGACCTCCTCGGCCAGGTGGTCGGTGAAGTCCTGGTCGGCGACCCGCTCCACGAGGAGCGCCGCCACCCAGTAGTTGAGGTTGCTGTAGCGGTAGGAGGTGCCGGGGTCGGCGGCCGGGGGCAGGTCCCCGATACCCGCCACGGCCTCCTCCAGCGTCCGCGCGGGGCCGACGATAGTGGGGTTGGGCAGCCCCGAGGTGTGGGAGAGGAGCTGGCGGACGGTGACGCCTTCGGGTGCGGTGTCGGGCAGGTACCGCGCCACGGGCGCGTCGAGGTCGACACGGCCCTGGTCCACGAGCCGCAGTACGGCGAAGGCCGTGAACGACTTGGAGACGGAGCCGACGCGCAGCCGGGTGTGCTGGGTGATCGGGCGGCCCTCGGAGTCCTCGCCGTAGCCCGCCTCGTACACGGTCTCGCCGTCCTTGACCACGGCGACGGCGGCCCCCGGAAGGCCGTGGCGGTCGAGGTAGGCGGTGACGAACGCGTCCACCCGCTCCGGGGAGAAGTCCTCCCGGGCCTGGGCGGGGGCCGCCACGGCGAGGAGGGCCGACACGGTCAACAGCAAGCAGAGCAGGGAGGTGGGACGCATCGGAGGGCTTTCGTCGTCGGGGGCGCGGTCGGCGCGGACGCCGTTCCAGGGTCCGCCCGTACACGCGTCACGGTCAGGCGCCACCGTCCCACCGGGCCTCGGCGGCGCGCATCGGGGAGCTCCCCGGTTCCGTCCCGGGTCTCCCCCGCGACCACCCTCGGGGTGTTCCCTGACGGGGGATCAGGTCTGCGGTACGACGGTCCCGCCCGGACACCGCCTCCCGGCCCGGGACCCGGCGTGACGCGCCGCCCGCGCGGCGGGACACCCCCCCTCCGCCTCGGGCGGACGGGGAACCCGCCGGTTACGGTTCCGGTCCCGCCTTCCCCGGCTGCCCGGCAGGCGGGCCGGTGCACGCCGGGGTTCGCCGCACCCGGACGGTCCACGGGTCCACGGGTCCGCTCCGGTCCCGTGACCGGGTAATCCTTGTCCCATGGACAACCACGACGACCGCATCCGGGTGCGCGGCGCCCGCATCCACAACCTGAGGAACGTGGACACGGAGCTGCCCCGCGACGCCCTGGTCGCCTTCACCGGCGTCTCCGGGTCGGGCAAGTCCTCCCTGGCCTTCGGGACCCTCTACGCCGAGTCCCAGCACCGGTACCTGGAGTCGGTGGCGCCGTACGCGAGGCGCCTGCTCCAGCAGCTCCCGGCCCCGGACGTGGACGACGTCACCGGGATGCCGCCTGCCGTGGCTCTCGCCCAGCCGCGCTCCGCGCCCTCGGTCCGCTCCACCGTGGGCACCCTCACCACGCTCTCCAACACACTGCGCATGCTCTTCTCCCGGGCGGGCGCCTATCCGCCCGGGGCGGAGCGCCTGGACTCCGACTCCTTCTCCCCCAACACCGTGGCTGGAGCCTGCCCCGTGTGCCACGGAGAGGGAGTCGAGCACGAGGTCACCGAGGGGTCGCTGGTGCCCGACCCCGGGATGAGCATCGCCGAGGGGGCCGTCGCCTCCTGGCCCGGAGCCTGGCAGGGCAAGAACCTGCGCGACATCCTCGACACCCTCGGGTACGACATCCACCGGCCCTGGCGGGAGCTGCCCCGGGGCGAGCGCGACTGGATCCTGTTCACCGAGGAGCAGCCCGTGGTGACCGTTCACCCGGTCCGTGAGGCGGGCCGCGTCCACCGGCCCTACCAGGGCAAGTACAGCAGCGCCCGGAGACTGGTGCTCAAGGCGTACGCCTCCTCCGCCAGTGAGGCCCGGCGGCGCAGGGCCGCCGAGTTCATGGTCGACCGGACCTGCCCGGAGTGCGGCGGTCGGCGGCTGCGGCAGGAGGCGCTGCGGGTCACCTTCGCCGGGCACACCATCGCCGAACTGGCGGCGCTGCCCCTGACCGAACTGGTCGCCCTGCTGCGCCCCTGGGGGAAGGACACAGGCGCGGCGGGGGCGCTGGTCGGGGAGATCACGGCACGGGTCGAGGTGCTGGCGGAGCTGGGTCTGGGCTATCTGAGCGCGGCCCGACCGGCACCGACCCTGTCCACCGGGGAGTTCCAGAGGATCCGGCTGGCCACCCAGCTGGGCACGGGGCTCTTCGGGGTGGTCTACGTCCTGGACGAGCCCTCCGCGGGCCTGCACCCGGCCGACGTCGAGGCGCTTTCGAAGATCCTCCGGCGCCTGCGCGACGGGGGCAACACCGTGTGCTTCGTCGAGCACGACCTGGACACCGTGCGCGGCGCGGACTGGGTCGTCGACGTCGGACCGGGGGCGGGCGAGCACGGCGGGCGCGTCCTGTACAGCGGCCCGGTCTCCGGCCTGCGCGAGGTCCCGGAGTCGGTGACCCGCCGCTACCTGTTCCACGACGCCCTCCCGGAGCACCGGACCCGCACCCCCAGCGGCCGCCTGGAACTGCGCGGGGCCACCCGCAACAACCTGAGGGGGCTGGGCGCCGACATCCCCCTCGGCGTGTTCACCGCCCTCACCGGTGTGTCCGGTTCGGGCAAGTCCTCCCTGCTGGCGGAGATCGGGGACCGGGCCGCCGAACACGGACGGGTGGTGTGGGTCAGCCAGCAGCCCATCGGGCGGACACCGCGCTCCAACCTGGCGACCTACACCGGACTCTTCGACACGGTGCGCAAGCTGTTCGCGGCCACCGAGGAGGCCCGCTCGCTCGGTTACGGGCCCGGCCGGTTCTCCTTCAACGTCGTGGGGGGACGCTGCCCGGACTGCGAGGGCGAGGGGTTCGTGTCGGTGGAGCTGCTGTTCCTGCCCACCACCTACGCCCCCTGCCCGACCTGCGGCGGCTCGCGCTACAACGACGACACCCTCAGGGTGGAGTACCGGGGGCGCACGGTCGCGGACGTGCTCGCGATGTCGGTCGAGGAGGCGGCGGGGTTCTTCACCGAGGAGCCGTCGGTGCGGCGCTCCCTGGAGACCCTCTCCGGGGTCGGCCTGGGTTACCTGCGCCTGGGCCAGCCCGCGACGGAGCTGTCCGGCGGCGAGGCCCAGCGGATCAAACTCGCCACCGAACTCCAACGCCGCCGGGTCACCGGCACGGTCTACCTGCTCGACGAGCCCACCACCGGTCTCCATCCGTACGACACCGACGTCCTCGTCAGCCGTCTGCGCGACCTCGTCGGCGCCGGTGCCACCGTGGTGGCGGCCGAGCACGACATGCGGGTCGTGGCCACCGCCGACCACGTCATCGACCTGGGCCCGGGCGGCGGATCGCGGGGCGGCCGGATCGTCGCGCAGGGCACGCCCGCGCAGGTCGCGGCGGCCCCGGACAGTCGCACGGGCTCCTACCTGAAGGGTCTGCTCTGACGCGCCGCGCCCTCCACCGGCCGCCGTGTGTCAGGGTGGTCACCTCTCGACGCGGTAGGCGCGGGCCTGGATTCCCACGCTTCCCCTCGTTTCCTCACGAGCCCGTCTTACGGGGTTCCTTTCCGGAAATCCCGGGGCGCCTCGACCATTCAGTGGTGCCGCGCGGGATGTCGAGCCTTGCGGACTGACACCCCGCGCGTGAGGAATGAGTGCTACTTGACGACGGTTTCGTTGGTGACCATCACGCCGACGTTCGAGAAGTCGATGAACTTCGACTCATCGGGATTGACCTTGGTCTTGTAGTTCGCGGACGCGAAGAAGGAGTCGTGGTCGTCCCACGAGTCGAACCAGATTTCGGTCAATCCGTCATAGGCCGGTTCCGGGTAGCCATCGGCCGTGATCGGATGCGAGACGGCGTACTTGCGCACGTACTGTTCCGCTTCGGGGATGGAAGTGAACAGGGGCGCATGCCTGTCGCGGTGGTAGTGCTGGAAGTCCTCGACTGTCATTCCGGGTAGACGGTTGATGAGGAAGGCGAACTTGATCACAAGGGTCCTTAGAAGCGATAGGTGGCTGAAACCGAGGCGCAGTGGGCGCACCGGTAGGCTAAACGGTGACACCAGTGTCATGGGCAAGAGGAGAGTCGATGCGGATCGGTGAGGTCGCGGAACGAGCAGGTGTCAGTCGGCGGTCGTTGCGGTACTACGAGCAACAAGGACTCATCGAGGTTCGCCGCTCGCCGAGTGGTCAGCGTCTTTACGAGGAGGACCACGTTCGTCGTGTTCGTCTGATCCAGACCTTTTACGCGGCCAATCTCACCAGTGCGACGATCGCCGAGTTGATTCCGTGTATGGAGCGTTCTCCTTCGCGAGCGGTGGCCCAACGCGCGCAAGTGGTCATGGAACGTGAGCGCAGTCGGTTGCGTGTCGCTTTGAAGGAGCTGTCGGCGGCCGTGACAGCGCTTGACGGACTCATCGACGCCACGGCCGCACATCAGCCAGAACCCCGGAGTTCCCGTGATGCAGATCCCTACGTTCTGGTCACGGGTGATTGCGTAGAGAGCGAGGATCTTGTCCGGGTTCGCGCGCACTCTGCGATCTGAGACGAGGTTCTTCCACCCCCGTCCGGAGTGTGTCACGTCGAATCGGGCAGGGGTGATTGATCGTTAGGTCGCTTCGCCCGAATCAGCAACGTGCTGTGCGGCAGGAACGATTGGTGCGGACTGCGGCTGTCGTCAGTGCGCGTCGCGGAAAGCAAAAGACCGCTACCTTTATGGCGTAGATTCACAACTTCGCCCGCGCACACAGGGGCGGCGGCGTCACGGGCCGGCCCGGGCCGGTCCTCAGCCGAGGCGGTCGGCACGGTCGAGCAGAAACCACCGTTCGACCTGGTTGCCGGTCAGGGAAGCCGCCTCCCGGTACAGCGCCGCCGCGCCCTCCGCCTCCCCGGTCGTCTCCAGCAGGTGCGCGCGGGGCGGCACTGCTCCTGAGCGGCCGCCCCGGAGATGACCGTCCGACCGAAGGCGCAGTGGCGAAGGCGTGTGTCGGTCCCTGCTCCTAGTCTTCCGGCATGTACGAATCTGAAGCAGGAACGGCTGGTTCGGGCGGTGGCGCGGACACCCCGCTCCAGGTGGCGGAAGCGGTGCGGGACTGCCTCGCGCCGCTGCGGGTGTCGCAGGCCCACGAACCGGTCGTCGAGCACGTGCTGCGCGGTACCCGCCCGGAGGCCCTGGCGGCGTTGCGGGAGCGGCCGACCGGCGCCGACATGGTCGCCAAACCGGACGTGGTCTGGTCGGCCGACCGGCTGGCGGCCGTGGCCGACGAACATCCCGGCTGGTCGCTCCGGGAGGCCGACGCGGCACGGCTGGTGCTCTACCGGCTCGCGCCGACCGACGTGCTCGCCCGGTTCGGGCAGGTGCTGCACGCGGCCGCTGGCAGCGGCCCGGCGTCCGGGGAGCCGTCGTGGCTCCTCGTGCTGGCCGACGACGTGATCCGTGTCCACGGCGCCGCCGACGGGACCGACGCCGACGACGCCCAGTGGCGGTGGGACCCCCACGCCCTCTCCGAGGTGGCCCGAGCGGGCGGCGCACCCGGCCGGACTCCCGTGCACGCCACCCTGTCGGCGCTGCTGTACGCGGACTCCCGCCACTGGGCGCATCGTCGGCACCGGCTTTTTGGGAGCGACGCGGGCGTCGCGTTCCTCGCCCGGCACGCCGACGAACTCTCGGACATCGTCACCGGGTTCAAGGATTACGTCCGCAGGTATGTGGCGGGCCGGTGCGCACGCAGACCGGAGGCGCACGCGCGACTCGTCGCCGTCCTGGCGGTCGACGCCGACGCGGGCGTTCGCTCGGAGGCGCTGTCCGCGCTGTCCCGGCTCGACGGCCCCCGGCAGGTGGACCTGCTGCGACCGCACCTGCGGACCGCGCCGCCGGACTGTCTGCCGGACGCCCTGGCCCGCCTGGCCGACCTCGACGGCGGCGTCGTGGCGATCGAGGAGGCCCTGGCCGACGGCGGCGCCGGGCCGCAGGACCCGGAGCGCGAGCGGCTGCTGCGCCGGGCCGCCTTCCGGGTGCGGGTGCTGAGAGCGGCGGAGGCCGCCGTCCCCGTGCCCGCCGTCGCCGCACCCCAGGACGCGGACCTGGCGGAGGAGCTGCGGGTGCTGGGGGCCGGGGGCGGGTCCGACGGGGACCGTTCCTGGCACGGCGTCGAGGGGCGGTTGGCGCTGATGCCCGACGTCCGCGCCCTGCGGGACGCGTTCCGCGCCGCCGGGATGTCCGACGCGGACCGGCGGACCGCCTCGCTCCTGGTCACCCGCACGGACCACAGCCACCGGAAGATCGGCGCCTTCCTGACGCCCGAGGACGCCGAGCGCTGGTGGCCCCTGTTCGCCGAGCGCCTGGACCTCGCGGACGAGTACCTCGACGGCGGCGACGGGAAGCGGCACCCGGACGAGTCCGCCGTCGACACGACGACGATGATCCTGACCATCCTCGAACGCTTCCCCGCCGCCCCGGAGGCCCTGGTCCCGCGCCTGACCTCGCTCGCGCTCGGCGCGAACCGCCACCGCCTGGCCGCCCGGCGTGTGCTCGGTGACCGCCCGGGCGCCCGGGCGGCCGCGACGGCCGCGCTGTCGGAGGCCGACGCCGGGACGCGATCGTCCGCCGCGGAGTGGCTCGCGGGGCTGGACGAGCCGGGCGTGGTGGGGCCGGAACCCGGTTGGGAGTTCGGTGCGGGGGTGCTGCACCCGTCGGCGAGGGTCCTGCCCGCATCGGCGCTGTGGTGGCTGGACCGGTTCCGGGAGCAGGCGCTCGACAGGGGGGTTCCGGCGGACGACGTCGACCGGTGGCTCGGGCTGGCCCGCCCGAAGCTGCGGACGGCGCGCGACGGCACCGGCACGGTCGTCGGCAGGCTCGGAAGTCCGCTGATGCTCCCGCCGGACGTGCCCACCCCGGGTACGGTGTGGGACTCCGACGAACCCGACGACCGCGATGAGTACCAGCTCATCGCGACGCTCGACCTGGCCGCGATCCCGCCGGACGCCACCGGCATCCCGCTCCCGCCCGACGGCCACGTGCTCCTGTTCGCGAACGTCGAACTGGACGAGTTCGTCATTCCGGGCGGCGCCGTGTACGTCCCGGCCGGGACGCCGGTGGAGGAGCGGGAGGCCTCACCCGACTACGACCCCTACGAGTACGACTCCCCCGAGGACCTGGACGAGGAGCTGCGGCGCACCGGTGACCTGCGGCTGATCCCCGGTGTGGGACTGCCCTCCTGCCCCCTCGACGACCGGACCCTCGCCCTGCACCCCCACGCGGAGACGCTGCAAAAGGTCTGGTCCGAGCAGTCCGACGAGGGCGGCGAGTGGCAGATCGGCGGCTACGCCGCGGACTTCGACGGCTACGAGGACCCGGCACGCGCCTCGGCGGGCGTGGAGGAGGGCGGGCCGGGCTCCGACCCCGAGGACTGGGTCCTGCTCGCGCAGTGGATCGGGGTGCCGATGGGGATCCTGTACTGGACCATCACCCGTCAGGACCTGGAGGCGCGCCGCTTCGACCGCGTCGTGGTGCAGATGTACTCCAACCCCTGACAGTCTCCGCAAGTGGAAACCCCGACCGTGCTGGCGACCGGGGTTTCCGCTTCTCCGGGTAAGGGCTGACCCGCGTTACGACATCAGCGCCGGAGCCCGTTCCCCTCGGTGTGCGCTGTGAGGGGTCGGGTTGGAAAGGGGCATGGCGAACCATCGACTTTACGACGTAGATCGCAACCATTGCGCGTGAGCACAGAACACCTGTGAGCACAGGGATGGGGCCGCTGATGTCCCCGGGACCAGAGACCCCTCCGGCGAGGGCATCAGCGGCCAGCCGGACCGACCGGCGTCACGGCCCCGCCCTCAGCCGAGGCGGTCGGCACGGTCCAGCAGGAACCGACGTTCGACCTGGTTGCCGGTCAGGGAAGCCGCCTCCCGGTACAGCGCCGCCGCACCCTCCGCCTCCCCGGTCATCTCCAGCAGGTGCGCGCGCACCGCGTGTTCGCGCTGCCTGGTCAGAGGATCCCGCCCGAGCCCGAAGCGGCGGTCGAGGTCGTCCAGCAGGGCCAGCCCCCGCGCCGGGCCGTACGCCTTGGCCACCGCCACCACCCGGCTCAGCCGCACGGGAGCGGTGGGGCTGAGCCGTTCGAGCCACAGGTAGAGCACCGCGATCTGCACCCAGTCGGTCCGCTCCGGCGCCGGGGCCGCGGCGTGCACGGCCGCGATCGCCGCCTGCAACTGGTAGGGGCCGACCTCACCGCGGCTCCAGACGCCGTCGATCAATCCGGTGCCCTCGCGGACGAGGTCGGCGCTCCACAGCGACCGGTCCTGCTCGTCCAGGGGCACCAGCTCGTCGTGGCCGCCGGTGCGCGCGGGACGGCGTGCCTCGGTGAGCAGCATGAGCGCGAGCAGGCCGGTGACCTCGGCGTCGTCGGGCAGGGCGTCGTGGAGCATGCGCGTCAGGCGGATGGCCTCGCCGGTCAGATCGACGCGGGCGAGCTGCGTGCCCTCGGACGTCGTGTAGCCCTCGTTGAAGACCAGGTAGAGCACCTGTGCCACCGCCGCGATCCGGCTGCCGCGGTCCGCGTCGGTCGGCGGGGTGAAACGGGCTCCGGCGCGGGCCAGCTGCTGCTTGGCGCGGCTGATCCGCGTGCCCATGGTGTTCTCCGAGGTCCCGTGGGCGTGCGCGATCTCGGCGGTGGTCAGGCCGCCCACGGCGCGCAGCGTGAGCGCCACCTGGGAGGCGGCGCTCAGCGCGGGATGGCAGCAGAGCAGCAGCAGGGCGAGGCTGTCGTCCCTCTCCCGGGCGGAGCCCGCCCGCCGGTCCGGCTCGTGCATGGCCAGTTCGGCGGCGCCGACCTCCTGCTCGCGCCGGTGTCTGGCCTGGTCGGCGCGGAGCAGGTCGACCAGACGCCGGTAGCCGACGCGGATCAGCCAGCTGCGCGGGTTCTCCGGCACCCCGTCGGTGGGCCAGGCCCGGCTCGCGGCGAGCAGCGCCTCCTGCACAGCGTCCTCGGCGGCGTCGAAGCGGCCGAAGCGCCGGACCAGGGCGCCGAGCACCTGCGGCGCCTCGGTGCGCAGCAGGTGCTCGATGTCCGCGTTCACGCCGGGGACCTGCCGCCCGTCGTCGCGCTGGCCGTCCCACCGACCCTCCGCCACCGGCGGACGCCGCTCCGCACGGTCGCTCACGCCGTGAAGTCCTCGCCCATGATCGGCCGGATCTCGATCGGCTCCCCCATCGCCTCGACGATCCGCGAACCGATCTCCACGGCCCGCTCCTGGCTGGCCACGTCGATCACGGCGAAGCTGGCCAGGACCTCCTTCAACTCCGCGAAGGGCCCGTCTGTCGCCACCACGCCGCTGGCAGCCCTGCGGACCGTGGTGCTGACCGCCGGATGCCCGAGACCCTCGCTGCTGACGAACTCGCCGGTCTCGACCAGCTCCCGCTCGAACTCCTGGTAGGCGGCGAACGCCGCCATCGCCTCCTCGGACGGGGTGTCGGCGGTCGCGGCGTCCCAGGCGGCGGCCGGGGTGTAGCTGAGCAGCAGGTACTTCATGGCGGATCCTTCGGTCGAACGTTCGGGCAAAAGAGTACGGGGATGTCAGACGGCCAAGCGGCCAGGTGGTCAGGCGGCACGGCGCGGGGACGAGGACAGCGACAGGGCCAGGACGGTCGTCCAGGTGAAGGCGACCAGGCCGTTGACGGCGATCTGGACGCTCATGTGCTCCGGCGACATGGGCAGCAGCAGGACGAGCGCGGCGGCGCCGTTGCCGATGGCGGGCAGCACGGCCCGGCGGCGGACGCACCGTACGGCCAGGACGACGGCGGCGACGGCCAGCGCGGTGAAGGAGACGGCCGCCGCGGCCGAGTGGGCGATCCCGTGCCAGGACATCTGGGCCGCCGGGCCGTCCGGGGTCCCGACCGGGAAGCCGTACTGGGGGTCCATGGTGAACACTCCGGCGGCGATCATCCCGGCGCCGAAGACCCCGATGAGGACGGGCAGCGCCCGCCGTCCGGTCCCCTCGGTGAGGGTGCGCCCGACTCCGAGGGCCAGCGCCAGGCCGCCCAGACCGGCGAGCGCGAACGTGGCGATCTGGATCCAGCCGAGGTCACCGGTGGAGAGCTGGCTGATCGGGTGCCGGGTGATGTCGAAGCCCTCGCGGGTGAGCATCTGCGCGGTCGCGGAGGCGAAGAAGACCGGTCCGGCCAGGGCTCCGGCGAGGAGCAGGGGCGCGGACGGGCGGCGGACTGCGGGGGCACTGGTGGTCGCGGCGGTGGTCGTGGTCGCGGCGTTGGCCATGGCTTCCTCCTTGGTGGGTTCCTGCCGCTACCTCGTGACGGGTCCCGAGTTCTCGACACGACACAGAAGTGATCTGGATCACACCAAAAGTATGTCGAGGGCCGTCCTCGGCCTCCGAGGTAACGGCGAACACCCGCCACGACACACAAGGAGAACGGGATGTCCGAGATGACTGAAACCCACGGGACGCCGGAGACCCCCGAGCCGAGCGCCGACCTCAGGGCCCTGGACCGCCTGGTCGGCACCTGGACGGTCACCGGCGGAGCCGAGGGAACCGTGCGCTACGAGTGGATGCCCGGCGGTTTCTTCCTGCTCCAGCACGTCGAGCTCTCGCAGTTCGGCCAGGCCGTCTCCGGCATGGAGGTGATCGGAAACCTGCGCCCGTTCGGGGAACCGGTCGGCGCGGACGTGGTCTCGCGCTTCTACGACTCGGTCGGCAACACGCTGGACTACGCGTACGAACTGGCCGGTGACAAGCTGACCATCTGGGGCGGCGCGAAGGGCAGCCCGGCCTACTACGAGGGCACCTTCGGCGCCGATGGCACCACCGTCACCGGTGCATGGGTCTACCCCGGCGGGGGTGGCTACGCCTCCACCATGACCCGGGTCTGACACCGGCTGGTGCGTGCGGCCCCGGGTGTCGGTTCGTCGCCCGGGGCCGCACACGGGCTCGCGAGGAGTACGCTCCGGGCGGAGGAGGACGATGCGCTGTCCCACCACACGGACGGAGGCGAGAACCGATGCGGGTCTCCCTGCTTGACCGCTCACGGACGCGCAGCGGTGAGTCCGACGCACAGACGATCGCGACGACCGTCGAGAGGGCCGTGCGCGCGGAGGAACTCGGATTCCGCCGTTTCTGGACCGCCGAGCACCACGCGGTACCCGGTATCGCCAGCTCGGCCCCCACTGTGCTGCTCGCGGCCATCGGTGCCCGCACCCGGGGCATCCGCTTGGGCACGGGCGGGGTCATGGTCCCCAACCACAGCCCGCTGGTGATCGCCGAGCAGGCGCTGCTCCTGGAGGCGCTCTTCCCCGGCAGGATCGATCTGGGACTGGGCGGTTCGCTCGGCTTCACCGCTCCGATCCGGCGTGCGCTCGGGCGCACCGCCCTGCGCGAGGGCGAGTACCCGGCCGACGTCGAAAGGATCCGCGAGTATCTGAGCGGGCGGGCCGAGATCACCGCCAGGCCCGGCGTCGCGCCTCCGCCGGTGTTCCTGCTCGCCGTCCGGGAGGGGCTGGCACTCGCCGCCGAGCTGGGACTTCCGGCGGTGGTCGGAGGGCCGGTTCTTCGTGACCCGGGCAGGATCGCCGCGTACTTCGAGGACTTCCGTCCGAGCCCGACCGCACCCGCTCCCTACCTGGTCGTGAACGTGGACGTCTCCGTCGCGGAGACCGAGGAGCGCGCTCGCGATCTGCTGCTGCCCGAGGCGTGGGCGTACGCGGACTCGCGGGAGGTCGGGGAGTTCCGCGCGCTCCGACCCGTCGAGGAGGTACGTCGGCTGCTGGGCGAGACGAGCCGCGAGAGGAAGCGCAGGGAGGTGCACGGCTGGATGGACTCCGCGATCGCGGGCACTCCTGAGCAGGTGGCGGACGCGCTCACCGACCTCCTCGGCCGCACCGGCGGTTCCGAGGTACTCGCCAACGTCAGCACCTACGACCGCGACGAGGTCCAGAGGACCGACGAGTTCCTCGCCTCACTCCAGACCCGGTGACAGGCCGCGGATCCGCCGGGCCGTGTCTGCCGCTGGGCCGTGCCCGCCGCCGGGGCCTCAGGCGGCGAGCTGTCGGCGGAGCTGGTCGATGACCGCCTGACGCGCGGGCGGGTGCGCGGGTGCTGTCTCTCTCACGGGTTCTGTCTGCCGCGCGGGGGCGTCATCGGCGGCGGTCGGCCCACCGGCCATGAGCGAGACCAGGATGCGCTCGGTGAGAACCGGTTCGAGTTCGGGGATGCCCTCCCCCGCCAGTTCCTCGATACCGGTCTCCACCCCGTTGGTTCCCTCCCCTCTCCTGCCGGACGGGGGTGGCTCGGACGGGGCGGGTGGGTGCACGAGTTCGTCCGGCACCGACCGGCAGGGGCCGCCGCACGCCCGGCAGGTGCCGCCGGGAACATTGCGAACGCCGGGGTGGTCGGGACAGGTGCGCACCGCCGCGCCCCGGGCGTCGACGTCGAACTCCGGTGGACGGGCGAAGGGATATCCGTTGTCGGAGCCGTCCTCGTCGGCGGGCCTGCGGGGCGCGGGAATCCCCAGCCGCCAGGGCGTCGTGGGCGTGATCCCCCGGCCCAGGATGCCCGCGAGGAAGGCGCGGGCCTCGGCCGGGCCGCGCAGGCGCAGCATCAGGGCCGGGAAGGGGCGGCGCAGTCTCTCCGCGCCCCGGACGAGGGCGGTGAGTTCCTGTTCGGTCATGCCCGCGTCGCGCAGGCGGAGCAGGGCGCGGGTCAGGGTGGTCCGATCGGTGCGGGGGTCGTTCAGGGTGGCGTCGGGGATGTGCCGGAGCAGGGGGTGCCCATGCGGCGGATGTGCGTGCGGGGGTTGTGCGTGTGCGGGACGTCCGTGCGTGCGCGGCTGCGCGGGCTCCGGTCGCCCTGTTGTGTCTGGGCTCCTCCGGACGGAATCGGGGCGCTCGTCGGAAGGGGAGTGAATGGGATACAGGTGTGTGGGTCGATTCGACCCGTCGCCGAGGTCGATTCGAACCGTCGCGGTCTTCCGGATCCGGGGGCGGGTGGCCTCGTCCAGGGGCTCCTCCCCCAGGGACGCGCGGACGGCGTTGATCTCCTCGCGCACCTGGTCGGGGAAGTCCTCGGCGGGGATCAGCAGTTCGAGGACCAGGGGAAGGCGGTCGGGCGAGCGGGTTCGCTCTTTGAGGCCCTCGGCGAAGAAGACGCGGGTCTGGTGGGGGTCGAGTTTGCGTACCAGCCCCGCGGCGATGAGGTCGCCGATGGCGCGCTTGGCCACGGAAAGGCTGAGCAGGTGGCCGGACCGGCTGACCAGGGTGTCCAGGCAGAGGAAGCACCAGCGGCCGTCGAGGTCGGCTGCGCGGGCGATGACCGTGGCGGCGATGAAGGAGCGGGATGTGGGGAAGAGTCCGGCTTCGCGGGCTTCGTTGACCCAGATGTCCGGTATGAAACCAATTCCGCGCATTGCCTTGCGAGGGCGTTGCCGCGGACCGAAAAACCGGGCCGAATCACAGCGTTCGGTGGTGGCGTAGGGGCCGGGGGCGGTAGACTCCACGACGAGTCGCCTTCCTGGTTGAAGCAGGTAGGTGGCGCGGCCGGATGCCTGTTTGCGCAGGCGTCGGCCAAATCCCGGTTCGGTGTTTGGCGCACCGACCGGGATTTTCCTTTTCGGGGAACACGCTAGCGCAGCGAACACGAGTTCGCGTAATTCTCTCTCAAGTCCGCACATGCCAGAAGCCTGAACTGTCTGCTTTGCCCGGCAATTCACTTAATGCAGATTTGCCCGCGTTTCCCGTTCTGTACACGACGAAGCCCCCGCACCCGGCTCTCCCGGATGCAGGGGCTTCCCGCGCTTCAAGGCCGCAGCGGCTCGGCTACCCCTCCACCTGCACCTTGTCGGCCTGCATCCCCTTCTGCCCCTGGACGGCCTCGAAGCTGACCGCCTGCCCCTCCTGCAACGACTTGAAGCCGGTGCCCTCGATCGCCCTGAAATGAACGAAGAGGTCGGGGCCGGACTCCGGTGTGATGAAGCCGTACCCCTTCTCGTCGTTGAACCACTTCACCGTTCCGTTCTGGCGCTCAGCCATGTGCTCCTCCATCAGTGGTCAGCAGTCGTCGCCATCGGCAAACACAGAAAATCATGGCATGTGACCGCCCCGGAAGGGTGAAGAAACGACCAGAAGCACCCAACTGCACGGATCATGAGCCGCCGCTGTCGGCGGGCGCACGACTCCTCGCCCGAGCGTTCTCTGAGCTCGCCCCGTGCGCTCCCGGGTCGAACCGCCACTGAGCGCCTGGAGGGAGCCCGGGCGAGGCCGACACCTGCGGAGGTGCTGGCCTCTTTCGCTGTTCCCCTGCCGTCCCGGATACGACGTGGCTACCTTGGTCCGGTTCCTGCACCCCGAGCCGCGAGGACCACGGCAATGGCCAACCCGACCACGGACATCCCGAGCTACTGGGACCGCTACGCCCAAGGCGTCACCCCGCAGGGCCCGGAGGAGGCGCTGGCCACCGCCCTGGAGTGGACTCAGTACCCCGGACACGGGCCCGGGTTCGAACTGCTGGGGAACCCGCCTCCGCACTGGAGCTGGGGTCCGGGCGGGGTAACACCGTCGCCGCGCTAGCCTCCCACGGGGTGAGAGCCGCAGGTGTGGATGTGTCCCCGGCGGTGGTGGAAAAGGCTCGCCACCAGTGGGAACACCTGGGCGCCGAGTTCCATCACGCGGACGTGGTCGAGTTCCTGACGGACACCGGTCAGCGGTGGGACGCCGTCTACTCGGTGTGGGGCGCGGCCTGGTTCACCGATCCCGACGTACTGTTCCCGCTGGTGTACGAGCGACTGGAACCCAATGGTCGGTTCGTATTCTCCAACGCTCCTGCGGTTCCCGGGTCGTATGGAATGCAGGGCATGTACGGAGGAGGGTTCAACGGCCGCCGGGTGTGGGTGTACCGGTGGGCCTACGAACCCGAGGTGTGGGAGGAGGTCCTGGCCGGTCACGGGTTCCGCGAGGTGCGGGTATGGGAGGAGTCGGCCCCCGAGACTGACCATGTGGGCACCCTGATCGGAACCGCTACCCGGTAACTCCTTATGCCGTCGCTGGGGCAGCCCACGCAATCGTCGAGATCCGCGAGGATCCGCCCGCGTAGCCTCCGCTGACAGCCGTCCCGTCCTGCTTTCCAAAGTGGAGGCGGTTTCTTGCGTGGAATGGCCGGATCATGCCAACCCACTGACACGAAGCGCGATCCGAGCTAACGTCCTGTAGTGGTTCCCCACCACATTCACGGGAGAGTCCTCGTGACCATAACCGAACAGCCCCCCGTCACCGGAGCGACCGCCGCGCGCATGCTGTGGCTCGACCTCACTCGGAAGTGCCAGCTCGAATGCTCTCACTGCTACAACCACTCGGGGCCGGGGGGCGCCCACGGCACCATGACCCGGAAGGACTGGTTCATGGTCGTGGACCAGGCCGCCGCAACCGGCACCGAGCTTGTCCAGCTCATCGGTGGTGAGCCCACCCTCCACCCCGATGCCCTGGGCATTGCCGACCGAGCCCTCACCGCCGGAATGCGCGTCGAGGTGTACTCGAACCTGGTTCACGTCTCCGACACCTGGTGGGAACTGTTCCAGCGGCCCGGCGCGTCGGTGGCGACCTCCTACTACTCAGCGGATCCCGACCAGCACAACGCCATGACCGGCCGGGCGGCGTCGCACCGACACACCCGCCGCAACATCGTCAAAGCCGTGGAACTGGGCGTGCCGCTACGGGCTGGCGTCGTCACCGCCGATGGTCAAGGCGTAGAGGAGGCCCGGCGCGACCTCAAGGATCTAGGAGTAACACGGATCGGCGTGGACCGTGTGCGGCCTTTCGGACGTGGTGCGGACGGGCAAGCACCGGCCACAGCGGGATTGTGCGGGGCATGCGGCGACGAGCGTGCAGCCATCAGCCCGGATGGGCAGGTGTCCCCGTGCGTGTTCTCCACCTGGATGAGCGTGGGTGCCGTCCAGAAGAGCCCGCTGGCGGATATCCTGTCCGGCCCCGCTATGTCCCAGGCGCGTGACGAAATCATGGCGGGCAGGGACTCAGACGACCCGCCGATCTTCATTCCGTGCAGCCCGGACAAGGACATCTGCAAGCCCGGCGGGCCTCCCAGCGAATGCGACCCACGGCACTGAGGACTCATGGATCCTACGATCATCGACCTGATTCGTCCCCGCACCGGGCGTATCGAGAGCATCGGGCCCGCTCCGGGGTTCGGGACTTCCAGCACCGGGTTGGTCCATGCTGAAGGGGGCCGGTTCTTCGTCAAGGCCACCCCGCAGGGCAGCAGGGACCTCGAAGCAGCTCGGCGGGAAGCCGCAGTCAACCCCTTCATCAGGTCGGTGTCTCCAGCGGTCCTCTGGAAGACGGAGGACAAGGATTGGTTCGTGCTGGGGATCGACGTGGTCGAGGGACGAAGCGCTGAGTTCTCCCCGGGCTCCTCGGACCTGCCGACAGTGATCGACACGCTGAACCGGGTGTCCGCGCTTCCCTTGCCGGATGTCGCGCGAGGGTGGACGGAGACCCGGTGGGATCGTTTCGTCACCGACGCGGAGAAGGAACTCCTGAGAGGCGATGCGCTGACGCACACCGACATCCACGGCCGCAACTTCCTCATCGGTGCGGAGGATGCCTGGTTGGTGGACTGGGAGTGGCCTACCCGCGCCACCCCAGCGGCCATGCCAACGTGCCTTGCGGTGCAGTTGGTGTCTTCTGGGCACTCTCCAGAGTCCGCGGAGTCGTGGGTGTCCAAGATGGTCGCGTGGGAGAGGGCCAGCGCGGAGAGTCTGAGGACCGTCGCACGAGCGAACGCACGGCTGAACCGATGGTTCGCTGAACTGCGCGCGGACGAGAAGTGGTTGGGGGCGATGGCTGAGGCAGCTGAGGCGTGGGCCGATCACCGGGCCGAGTCCAGCTCGGCGTAACAGTGAGGAGGGTTCCGGCTGTGGACTGACGTCCCGGCCGGGCCTTTCGGCCTATGGGCAGCATGGCGACAACGCGATAGCTTCTGCTGCGTGTCAGCATGAAACCGGCCCCGCCCACTACGACTGGGCGGGGCCGGTTCACGCTGTGCCGCTACTGGATGCGCACCGCTGCGAGCAGGGTGGCCCACTCGGGAGCCAAGACTGAGAGGTAGCCCAGCTCACGGTTCTGAGTGTCACGAACCAGTGCTTGTGCCCCCTCAGCAACCTCCACACAGTTCTCCGCAGCAGTGCTGTAGGTGCTCTTGTGCCAGTTAGGCCTCACGGCTCACCCCTTCGTGACAGCGAGAACAGCAGTCCACTCCTGTCGGGTAAACGTCAGATGCCCCTGGTCCCGGTTCTGGGTGTCACGGACCAGAGTCGCAGCACCTTCGCTGACCTCGACGCAGTTACCGCCACTGCCATCACTGTAGGTCGGCTTGTGCCATTCCTTCACTATCTACTCCTCAATCCGAGGCGATGAAGTAGATACCTCGATCCAGTAAGAACACCGGACCACGAAGCGCTCCATCGTTCCTGGCAGTCTGTCACGTATCCGGCAGCCGTAGTATTCGACTTGTCCAGAAAAATCTGCACGCTTCAGCTACTCCATGGACGGCATCCTTATCAGCCAGAACGCTGTCACTGAGCACAAAACCAGCTCCCTGCCAGATGGGATGGCAGGGAGCTGTCTCTGCGATGCGCTCTAGAGGGCCTTCACCAACGCGGTCCATGCGTCCGGCGTAAGTTCGATGTGCCCAAGGTTACGGTTCTCCGTGTCCCTCACCAGAACCTTGTCGCCTTCGGCCACCTCTACACATGCCCCCTGATTTCCGCTGTAGCTGGACTTGTGCCATTCCTTCACTACCTGCTCCTCAAAGCGACGCGATGAAGTCGATGCTTTCAGCGGGCGAGAGCGCCAGACTACGAAGCGCTCCGAACCGCTGTTGGCAGTCTGCCACGACCTCGGCGTCCGTGATGATCTGGCCCTTGCCCGGAACCTCTGCGTACACCAGGTACTCCGCGAACGACATCCGCATCACCATGAACGCCCCATCCATGGCACCATGCGCACCGCGATGGTACGGAGCCACCTGCACCTCGATGTGAGGCTGCCTAGCCCTGCGGAGAAGGACTTCCCTCTGTGCTTGCATGAGACTCGGGGAGCCGACCGTGCGGCGCAGTGCCCCTTCCTCGATGACAAACATGGCGAGGGGCGGCTTCGGCCTGTCAAGGATCGCCTGCCGCTCCATCC
This sequence comes from Nocardiopsis synnemataformans DSM 44143, assembly GCA_000340945.1. Classification (GTDB taxonomy): domain Bacteria; phylum Actinomycetota; class Actinomycetes; order Streptosporangiales; family Streptosporangiaceae; genus Nocardiopsis; species Nocardiopsis synnemataformans. Next base: position 41,528 of record ANAW01000203.1, read on the forward strand.
TCGACTGCAGGAGTTGCTCGCTTTCCTCAGCCCCCAGCGGAGGGAACGCTGCACTCACTACCTGGCGTGCGTATTCCTCCGTTTGAAGCAGCCCGGGCACAGCCTGAGGTTGGAATTCCTGGATGACCTGGGCCTTCTCCTCAATGACCACAAACTCCTGGAGCCACCAGGGTTGCGCACGTCTCGCCCCTGGCCACAGACCGAGCAGTGAACCGTGGCCTTCCAGGGCAGCATCTGCAAGCTTCGCGAACTCCTTGGATGGTCTCCGCTCCCCGCGCTCGATAGCCCCCACCTGCTGCTTGGAGGTTCGAGTGAGAACACCTAGTTTCTTTTGGGACAAATCAGCCAATTCTCTCATTTGCCGCAGCGTCGCGCCGAACTGATTCATTGCGGCCTGCTGAGAAGCAGTGATCTTGGGAGGCATAGCCACAGGTAACCACAACCGACCACGGATGCCCACGAGAGGAATGAGTAAGGATGCAATTTAGACCCGGACCTAGAGGACTTCTTCGCTGGTCAGGCAGGGTGTCTTCACGAAAGTAAGTCTGTGGCTTCCAAAGGCTGACGCCAGCGCACCTGGCCCCCAGGTGAGGATCATTGGGACCTCGGGAACCTACCGACCCTTTCCTTCCCTGGGCAGCCACGCACGAGACAGCCTCGCGAAGACAAGACCTAGACACAAAAAGCCCCGAAGGTCGCCACTAACGACCTCCGGGACAAATGCCCCACCTGTCCATAAAGAGCAAAGGTGAGACCAATGAAGTCTACCGTTCCGCCCATCCCGCTTCCACGCCGGCTGTGCGGAAGCAGCACCAAATCAGGCATTCTGCTCGGCCCCGAACTCGGCCACGTCAAGATCGCCCGTCGCTGGGCCGCCCAAGCAACCCGCTCCCGCCCCAGCCTGGCCGAACCCGTCGGCATCGCCGTCTCCGAGATGACCACCAACGCGCTGCGTCACTCGGCGTCCGGGCTCCCCGGTGGCACCATCCGCGTGGAGATCGAACGCACCCCGCGCCACCTCGAACTCCGGGTCACCGACAACGGACCCTGCCCCGGCGACGAACCCAGCTTCCCGGCCGTGCCCGACCCCGAACCCATGCGCCCCAGCGGCAACGGGCTGCGCCTGGTCGAAGCCCTGTGCTCCTACTGGGACTGGAAACAGCACTCCTGCGGCGCGATCACCGTCCGCGCCGTCTTCC
>ANAW01000204.1:0-2497 GCA_000340945.1 Nocardiopsis synnemataformans DSM 44143
GAACACATCGCCACCCTCCTCAACCAGCCAGACCCCCCGACCTCCTCGACGCCCGCGTCGGAGTGAGAGCCCCTGGGCGACCTCACGACCGCGCGGGACGACCACCGCCTCGCCAGTTGGGGGAATCCGAGACGCCGACCGGCACACGGTGCCGGGCGGTGGGGAGCAGGGCCGACATGGGCCTTGTCCCCCACCGCGAACCCCACAGGCCCCTTGCGACGTGTGTACCGAAACCAGTCACCACCGATTCCGGTTCCATGGAAGGCCGGTGACGCGCTACCGGACAGACATCCCACACAGAAGGGGTTCGATCGGCCGGGCCGGGACCACCTCGGTGTGACGGTGGACGAACATGGGACTCACCTGTGGATCGGTGACCCGGCGGCGGTCCTTCGGCCCCTGAGCAGAACGGCGTCATCGCGCCAGCTTCCGCTGGTCTCATAACTGCTGGCGTGCTCGGACGACGTGCTAGTCCTCGGCGGCCTCAGGATCTCCAGCCGCTCCCTTGACGGCTTTTTCGGAAGGCGGATAGGCGTCGCGCAGACGTTGCACGGTCGCCGTCACGACGGCGCGGACGTCCGTCTCCTGCAACGGGGCGGAGAACAGCGCCGAACTGAACGAGAGACCCTCGATCAGGGCGAACAGCAGGAGCGCCTCGCGGTGCAGCGCCTCCTCGTCGACAACACGGTCGGCCAGCGCTTCGCGCAGCAGCGAGCGGATCAGCTCCTCGGCCGCGAGGGACGTCGCGGCGATGTCGGCCGCGAGCTCCGGGTCCGTGCGCGCCATGACACGGTATTCGACCAGGGCAATGTTCTCCCGGTGCTCCTGATCGCTGGTCGGCGTGGCGAAGGCGATCACATCCGCGATTCGCGCCGCCGGGTCGTCGGACATCCTCGCGTCGCGGCGCGCGGCGCGCTGCATGAGGACGCCCAGCGTGAAGCGCATGACCTCGCGGACGGTGTCGCCGAAGTAGTGCCGGATGCTCCCGATGGCCAGGCCGGTGCGTGCGGAGATCCGGGTGAGGGTCACCGAGCGGATCCCGTGCTCGGCGATCTCGTCGATCACGGCGTCGGCGACCTGCTCCCGGCGGGCATCCGGGTCGACTCTCTTAGGCATGGACACCATCCTAGTCATTTTTTGGCATGCGTGTGCTACTTTATTTGGCATGAGGATGCTAAATAGGTCCCGTGGCGGTGTTCCCTCCCGTCCCGGCCCCGGACAGGACCAGACGTGAGCGGCTGGCACGACCCCTGGAACGGTGCGGCGCGGAAGAGGCCTCACGACGACGGCCGGATCGAAGGCTTCGACGGGCTCGAAGGCCTCGACGGGGACGCGGGAGCATGGTCGACGCCCGCTCCGGAACCGGGAGCGCCGTTGCCACCGTTCCGCCGCTCCCTCTCGCTGCAACGCACGCGCTTCGCGATCGACCTTCCCGACGCGTCGACGGCGACGGTCGATGTCGATCACCTGTCGGGCCGAGCCTCGCTCTACAGGGACGCCCGGCACGTGCGGACCTGCGACATGCCGGTCCGGTTCCCGCTCGGATCGGACAGCATCGAGGTCGCCGCGAGCAGGTACGGCATGCAGCGGATCCACCTGATCAGCGCGGACGGCGGCCAGCGCCGTCTCGATCCCGTACCGGGGACGCCCGAGCACCGGCGCGCTCAACTCTCCCGGCAACACCCCAGGGTCGGGCGCGCCCTGGCCGCCGGCGCCGTCATCGTGCTGACGGTCAATCTGATCCTCCTCGCGCCGCAGCTACTCGAACTGGTCACCCACCTGCCGCTCTGGGCGAATCGCTTCACCCCGTTCGTCTCGCCCGTCGACCTGCCGACATGGGCGAACACGGCGCTCACCATCACCGCGGGCCTCGCGGGGATCGAACGAGCACTCACCTTCCGCCATCACCGGCTCCTGGACGCCGAGACCGACGGGATCGGGAGCTGACATCCCCGCACCAGCCGGTCAGGGTCGCTGCCTGATCGAGCAGCTCAGTGCGCCCGACCAAGAACACCAGGCCAACCGTCGCCGCACCCTCGTACATGACTGCGGCTCGACAAAGGAGAAACGCATGCGATCACATCTTCCACGCCCACATCGATCCCGACGCCTGGAGACCGCGCTCGCGGCGGCCGCCACGGCCGTACTCCTCCCGCTCGCCGGATGCGCGTCCGCCTCTCCCCCACCGGACTCCGGAGCGGACACGGACCTCGGCGCCTACCTGGAACAAGAGCTCGACTGGGGCGGATGCGAGGGCACCGCGACGAGCGCGGCGGACGCTGAGCTGTTCGCGAACCCGGCGCTCGAGTGCGCCTCGGTCGAGGTTCCACTCGACTACGACGAGCCGGACGGGGAGAGGGCGCGGGTCGCGCTCCTGCGCCTGCCCGCCACGGGCGAGGCCGAGGGCTCGTTGCTGATCAACCCGGGAGGCCCCGGAGGCTCCGGCACCACCCTCGTCGCGTCCACCCTGCCGCTGTGGCAGGCCACCCCCCTCGCC
>ANAW01000205.1:0-7844 GCA_000340945.1 Nocardiopsis synnemataformans DSM 44143
CGCCGAGCGTTTCGACATCGTCGGCTTCGACCCGCGCGGGGTCGGGTCGTCTACTCCCGCTCTCGACTGCTACACCGACGAGGAGTACGACGCGGGCGACGCGCTGCGGTTCGGCGCGGTGTACGAGGTCACGAGCGCCGAGCAGGCGGCCGAGATCGCGCAGCGCTGCGCCGACGGCTCCGGCGGTGTCGAGAACCTCGTCAACGCCGGGTCGACGAATGTCGTGCGCGACATGGACCTCATACGCGAGGTGCTCGGCGACGAGAAGCTCACCTACCTCGGCTACAGCTACGGCTCCAAGCTCGGCGCCATGTACGCCGCGACCTACCCCGACAAGGTCCGCGCGATCGTGCTCGACGGCGCCGTCCCGCCCGACCAGACGGCGAGCGAGTTCCGCATCTCCCAGTTCACCGGCATGCAGGCCCGGTTCGACGACCTCGCCGCGCTCTGCGCCGAATCACCCGGCTGCGTACTCGGTGCCGATCCCGCGGCTGCGAACGATCGCCTGCACGAGATCGTCCAGCCGATCATCGAGACACCAGCGGCGACCGCCTATGGCCGAGCCCTCAACGTCTGGGACGTCTACCTCGCCATCTCCGGCGGCCTGTACTCGGAGGCGAGCTGGCCCGACGTCATCTCCGCCCTGACCGCGCTCGAGGCAGGGAACCCCGACGAGATGCTCGCCCTGCGCGACGCCTTCTACGCCCGCACGCCGGACGGCGCCTACGGCCTGGACACCGACACGAACCTCGCCGTGCGCTGCATGGACTGGCCCCGCCTGACGCCGGAGGAACAGACCGCGCTCGCACGCGAGCTCGGGGAGGCCGCGCCGATGTTCGACCTCGACGTGTTCACGGCGGGGAACTACCACAGCGAATGCGAGGCGTGGCCCGCACCGCCCACGAGCGACGAGCCCTGGCTCGCCGATGTCGAAGGCCTCCCCGAGACCCTCGTCGTGTCGGTCACCGGCGATCCGGCCACGCCGCACGAGGGCGGCATCGCGATGGCGCGAGCTCTCGACGCAAGCCTGCTCACCGTCGAGGGCAAGCAGCACGGCGCCTACCTCCTCGGCGGTAGCGAGTGCGTCGACGACGTGGTCGACGCGTACCTCCTCGACCTCGAATCCCCGCCCGCCGACGCCCGCTGCAGCCTTTGACACGCTCGACTCCGGCGACGATGCCCGCCCGGCCGGTCCTGGTGACTCGCGGATCTGACCCGATACGCCGCATGCCGGTTCGCGACCTTGACGCGGATGGGCGGGTGTGGATGACCGGCGGACTGGGAAGTGGTCCCTGGACTGGGTGTCGCTCCCGAGAGGGGTTCTGGGCCCGGCATCACGTGCTGGCGACGCCTGTGCCACCGGCAGAACGTTGGTGCCGCTCTTCCTCCCCGGCCAGAGCACGTAGCCCACGCCGGATCAGTTCACTGGACGCCTCCCCGGCCTCTTCAGACGTTCGATGAGTTGTCCGTCCTCCTCGTTGGGACGGAAACCGGTGCTCACGCGGTCACGGTACAACGAGTGTTGGGCAGGCCTTGGGCATCGGCCCGCGCATACGCAGAACGGCCCCGCGCGCCCTCTGAAGGCTGCGCGGGGCCGTTCCGGCACCTCAGCGGGCGGGAAGGATTCTTCCGGTCACCTCACCGAAGTGCACGACAGCCCCATCCGGACCCGGAGCGGTGGCAGTAATAGTCACCTCGTCGCCGTCCTCCAGGAAGGTGCGCTCGGTGCCGTCGGGCAGACTCAACGGCTCCTTCCCGCTCCAGGTCAGCTCCAGGAAGCACCCCCGCTGCTCGCGTTCGGGACCGCTGACCGTGCCGGAGGCGTACACGTCCCCGGTCCGCAGGGACGCCCCGTTGACGGTCATGTGCGCGAGCTGCTGGGCCGCCGTCCAGTACATCTGCGAGAACGGCGGCTCGGAGATCAGGTGCCCGTTCAGCCGCACCTCCAGCCGCAGGTCCAGGCCCCAGGGCCCGCCGTCGCCCCGGAGGTAGGGCAGCGGTTCGGGGTCCTGGGCGGGCTGCTCCACGCGCGCGGACTCCAGCGCGGCCAGCGGCACGATCCACGGCGAGATCGACGTGGCGAACGACTTGCCCAGGAACGGCCCCAGCGGCACGTACTCCCAGGCCTGGAGGTCGCGGGAGGACCAGTCGTTGAGCAGGAACACCCCGAACACGTGGTCGGCGAAGTCGTCCACCGCCACGCGCTCGCCCATCTGCGTCCCGGTCCCGACGACGAAGCCCACCTCGGCCTCGATGTCCAGGCGGACCGAGGGCCCGAAGACGGGAACGGGCTCGGTCGGCGGCTTGCGCTGGCCGGTGGGACGCACGATGTCGGTCCCCGAGACCACGATGGTGCCCGAACGCCCGTGGTAGCCGATGGGCAGGTGCTTCCAGTTGGGAGTCAGGGGCTCCTGGTCGGGGCGGAACATGCGGCCGACGTTGCTGGCGTGGTGCTCGGAGGCGTAGAAGTCCACGTAGTCGGCGACGGTGAAGGGCAGGCTCAGCATGCGCACGGAGGCCCGGTCCACCAGGTGCGGGCGCACGGCCTCGGCGCGCGCGGGGTCGGTGAACCAGTCGGTGAGCGCGGCGCGCACCTGGTCCCACACCGGACGTCCGGCGGCCAGCAGGGCGTCCAGGCTGGGCTGATCGACGGTGTCGGCGAAGGGCGCGTCCAGGGCGCGGGCCGCGGCCCCCAGGTCCAGGACGTGGTCACCGATGGCCACACCCGTGCGCGGCGCGGGGTCGTCGGCGGTGCCGAACACACCGTAGGGCAGGGTGGCCAGGCCGAACTGCGTGTCCGGGGCGAGGTCGAGCCAGCTGTCGGGCATGGCGTTCGCTTTCTTGGAGTGGACGGTTTCTCGAAGCGGGGGGCTCTTCACACGGGCGGGTTCTCCGAGCGGCGAGGCCCTCGGAACGGACGGGGCCCTGAAGCGGGCGGCCCCCAGAACCGGACGTTTCAGCGGGCGCGGGAGGCGGGCAGCGCCCCGAGCACGACCAGGTCCTCCAGGGGTTCGGTCACGCTGCACGTGCCGAAGGAGCGGAACCGGCCGCGCACCCGCTCGGCCTCGTCGTCGGTGAGCTTGGCGGCCAGGGCCGCCAGGCGCGGGCCGTCGCGGTCGGCCAGCACGAGGGCCGCCTCCCGTTCGGAGACCCCGTCGAGCAGGGCGGCCGTGGCCAGCAGCACGTTGAGGAAACCGTGCTGTTCCAGGCCCTCAACGGTGGTGTGGCGGACGGCGTGGTGCAGCCCGGCCGTGCACTTGAAGGGCACGTCCAGTTCCACGGCCGCGTGCAGGAACTCGGCGAGTTCCTCCTCGCTGGGATGGGCCTCGGGGGTGAGCCCCCCGGTGCGGAACTTGGCGCTGTGGCCGGTGCCCGCCAGGGACCGCAGTTCGACGGGCACGTCCCCCTGGCGGGAGACCTCCACGAACCCCTCGGCCCTCTCGGCCCCCTCGGGCAGGTGCTCGTCCAGCCGCGCGGCGACCTCGGCCGCCGCACCGGGCGCGGCGGCGGCCTCCACACCGGCCAGGCGCAGCGCCGGGTCGGCGCAAACGGCCGCCACGGCGGGGGCGACGCCCTCGGCTCCGCCGGGGACGGTGACCACGACCGCGAGCGGGCCGTGGCCCGGCTCCTCACGCGCCAGGACGGCGCGCAGTTCGCCCACGCGGGCGTCGGAGACCAGGAACGGGCCGACGTACTCGGCGCGCGGCCCGGCCCGGTGGGCGCGGTGGGCGGGCAGCGCACCGCCCATGGGGGCGTTGCCGGGCGGGAAGAGCGCGGCGTCGTCGAACAGGCCTCGGTACAGCACAGCGCTCACCGCCGCTCCCTCCGTCCCCCGGCCCAGGACCAGGCGTAGACGCCGTCGTCGCTGGCCAGGCCGCCCTCGCCCAGGTCGAGCGGGCGGAAGGTGTCGACCATGACGGCGAGTTCGTCGAAGGCCTCGGCGCCGATGCTGCGCTCGTAGGCGCCGGGCTGGGGGCCGTGGGAGTGGCCGCCGGGGTGCAGGGAGATGGAGCCCTGGCCGATCCCCGAGCCCTTGCGGGCCTCGTAGTCGCCGCCGCAGTAGAACATGACCTCGTCGGAGTCCACGTTGGAGTGGTAGTAGGGCACCGGGATGGCGCCGGGGTGGTAGTCCACCTTGCGCGGCACGAAGTTGCAGATGACGAAGTTGTGGCCCTCGAAGGCCTGGTGCACGGGCGGCGGCTGGTGGACACGGCCGGTGATGGGCTGGAAGTCGGCGACGTTGAAGACGTAGGGGTACAGGCACCCGTCCCAGCCCACGACGTCGAAGGGGTGGGTGGGGTAGGTGTAGCGGGTGCCGGAGATGCCCCCGGGGCCGTCGCCGCGGTGCTTGATGAGCACGTCGACGTTCTCGCCCTCGGCCAGCAGCGGCTCGGAGGGGCCGCGCAGGTCGCGCTCGCAGTAGGGGGCGTGCTCCAGGAACTGCCCGTAGCGGGACAGGTAGCGCTTGGGCGGGGCGATGTGGCTGTTGGCCTCCACCACGTAGGCGCGCAGGGGCTGGTCTCCGGTGGGCACCCAGCGGTGGGTGGTGGCGCGCGGCAGGATGACGTAGTCGCCCTGGCCGACCTCCAGCAGGCCGAAGACGGTCTCCACGCGGGCGGTGCCCGACTCCACGTACACGCACTCGTCGCCGATGCCGTTGCGGTACAGCTCCGAGGGCGCTCCGGCGACCACGTAGGAGATGCGCACGTCGTCGTTGCCCAGGACGAGGCGGCGCGACTCGACGACGTCGGCGGCCTTCCACTCCTGGTCGGAGAACAGCTCGTGCAGCTTGAGGTGGCGCGGCACCATCGGGGCGTTGCGGGCGCGGGACTGGTCGGGGACCTCCCACTCGGCGGCGTCGACGATGGCCGAGGGGATGGCGCGGTGGTAGAGCAGCGAGGAGTCGGAGGAGAAGCCCTCCTCCCCCATCAGCTCCTCGTAGTACAGGCCGCCCTCGGGGGTGCGGTGCTGGGTGTGGCGGGTGCGGGGCACCTCGCCGACCTGGCGGTAGTAGGCCATGGCGGTGTTCTCCCTCCGTGTGGGGTGGGTCCGGGTCAGGCGGTCGGGGCGGGTTCGTCGCCGCGCGGGTCGGGGGCGGCGGCTGCGGGACGGTCCCTGGCGGCGGAGGCCTTGGGAGCGGAAGGCCTGGCGGCGGGCTGGCCGCTCGCGCCACCGGGCGCGGGCGCGGCGGCGGACCGTTCGTTCGCGGCGGACACCGTGGGCTGGCCGCTCGCGCCACCGCGCGCGGGCGCGGTGGGCCGCTCGTTCTCCGCGGTCGCTACGCCTGCGACGGACGCGCCGTCCGCCTCAGCGGGGACCGGCGGGACCGGGGCGAACCCCAGCGCGGTGCGCACGGCCGCGCGCACGGCGTCGGGGTCGGCGCCCGCGACGACGGCGGCGACGTGGGCGTCGGGGCGCACCAGCCACACCTGTCCCGGTTCGGGAACCAGTGCCCTGGTCAGCGCGCCGGTGGTGTCGATCCGGTCCAGGTACAGGGCGGTGACGGGCGCCGGGGTGACCTCGCGCGCGGCGGCGCGCACGCCCTCCAGGAAGGACTCGGGGTCGGTGCCCTCCGGGGCGGCGCCCACCAGCAGGGTCAGGCCCTCGCGCAGCAGAGGGCGCAGGCGCGCGGGGGCGTCGGCGCCGGACAGGTCGACGGGCAGGCCAACGGGCAGGTCGACGGGGGCGTCGGGCAGGACCACCCCGGGGCAGGGAGCGGGGGCCTGGCCGCGCGGGGGCCTGCCGCCGAAGGGCCGCTCGGGGCAGGGGGTGGTCAGGGACGAGTCGGTGTACCAGAAGGGTTCGGCCAGGCGTCCGGAGTCGACCCGGGCGCGGGCCGCCTCCTCGGTGAGGGCCGCTTCGAGCACGGTCAGGCGGGTGCGGTGTTCCTCCTCGTCCTGGGGGACGAGGAAGCGCATGGTGGCGCTGGTGACGTCGGCGTTCTCCAGGGCGGCGGCGTGGCGCTCGGCGTGGTAGCTCTCCAGGAGTTCCTCGCCCGCCCATCCGGCCAGGACGTAGGCGAGCTTCCAGGCGGCGTTCTCGGCGTCCTGGACGCCGGAGTTGAGGCCGCGTGCGCCGAAGGGGGCGACCAGGTGGGCGTTGTCGCCGAGCAGCAGGACGCGGCCCGCGCGCATGCGCCCGACCACGCGGGTGTGGAACCGGTAGACCGAGTGCCAGACGATCTCGTAGGGCCGCTCGCCGATGATCTGGCGGATGCGGGCCTCCAGTCGGCCGCTGGCCTCCTCGGCGTCGAGGTCGAAGTCGGCGGGCACCTGCCAGTCGATGCGGTACACCGAGTCGGGGCAGGGGTGGATGAGCACCTGGCGCCCGGGGTTCCACTCGGGGTCGAAGTAGAAGCGGCGTTCGCGCTCCCATCCGGCCAGGTCGGCGCGGATGTCGCAGATGAGGAAGCGGTCGTCGAAGGTGGTGCCGTCGAAGGACAGGCCCAGGGCCTCGCGGACCGCCCCGCCGTGGGCGCCCAGGCACGACAGGGCGTGGGAGCCGCGCAGGCGGACGGGGCCGTCGGGGGTCTGGCACTCGACGGTGACGCCGCGCGCGTCCTGGGCGATGCCGCTGACCCGGTGGTTCCACAGGGTGCGCACCCCGGCGGCGGCCAGGCGCTCGTCGAGCACCTCCTCGGTGCGGGACTGGGAGATGTTGACGAACGGCGGCAGGGACGAGGCGCCCGGGTCGGGGAGGCGGACGCTGAACAGCTCGCTGTCGCGGTAGAAGGTGCGGGCGGTGTCCCAGGTCAGCCCCTCCTTCGCGATCTGCCCGGCGCCCAGCCAGTCCCAGACGTCGAGCACGTCGCGCTGCTGGCAGATGGCCTTGGAGCCGACGGCGTCGCGCTCGGGGCGCCCGTCCACGACCAGTACGGGGACGCCCCGCCGGGCCAGCAGCAGGGCCGCGGTCTGGCCGACCGGGCCCGCGCCGAGCACCAGGACGGGGTCGGCGGCGGTGTCCGCGGGAGTGCGTGGAGCGGGGGGTCGCATCTGGTGGCTCCGTTCGGCGTGGGACGCCCCGTACGGGCGTGGGAGGGGTCGGGAGTCGGTGGGTAGGGCGGCGGGTCGGCCGCGGCGGGTCAGCCCTGGAGCTGGTCCCAGACCTCGCGGTCGCGCTCGGCGGTCCAGATGACCGGGCGCTCGATGCCGGAGAACTCGTCCCACAGGCGGGAGACGTCGAAGGGCAGGCAGTGCTCGAAGATGGGCCAGTGGCCGTAGTCGTCGACGAGGGCGGCGTGGGTGGCCTCGAAGGCCTCCTTGAGGGTGCCGCCGCGTTCGTGGACGGCGCCGACCTCGCGGATCATGACGTCGAGGAAGCCGCGGGTCTGCTCGATGGCGGCGTCGACCTCCTCGCGGCCGCGACTGACCGCACCGCGCCCGCCGACGAGCATCTCGGCTTCCAGGGACTTGACCCCGTCCAGGGTGGCCCCGGCCCAGTCGCGGTGGAAGGCGTCGCCGGTGTAGAGGGCGGCCTGGGCCTCGACGAGGTCCCCGGCGAAGAGGATCCGCTGCTTGGGCAGCCAGGCGACGATGTCGCCCTCGGTGTGGCCGCGGCCGAAGTACTGGAGGACCAGCTCGCCCCGGTCGCCGCCCAGGTCGATGGTGGTGCGGTCGGCGAAGGTCTGGGTGGGCCAGGTCAGCCCGGGCACGGAGTCGGCGTCCTTGGCCAGGCGGGGCATGCGGGCGAACTCGCTGGCCCAGTCCTCCTTGCCGCGCTCGCGGATGAGCTCGTGGGTCTTCTCGTGGGTCAGGACGATCTCGGCGTCGAAGGCGCTGGCGCCCAGGACGCGGACCGCGTGGTAGTGCGAGAGCACCAGGTAGCGGATCGGCTTTTTGGGGGGG
>ANAW01000206.1:0-26175 GCA_000340945.1 Nocardiopsis synnemataformans DSM 44143
AGGGCCTCGAAGGCCACGAGGAAGTCCTCGCCCTCGATGGCGCCCACGTTCGGGTCCCCCTCGGCGGTGAGGGCGTAGACGCCGTCGGCCAGGACCTCCAGGGTCTGCTCCTTGGCCTGGGTGTCGGCGGATGAGGCGAACGGCTTGGCTGCCATGGTCGGGGCCCTTCACTCGCTCCGGACGGCTGCCGCCGCCCAATTGATCAAAGGTTTGATGATCCTGACCATAACGTGCTCCGCACCACAGGACCAAGAGGCGTGGAGCCCGCTACTGAGTGATACAGGTCACATAATACGACGGGGTCGTGCGTGTCGGCCGACCTCCCACCTGGCGGTTCGCGAGCGCGGCCGATGCGGGCCGGACGCGGTGCCGCGGCGGCTCCGACCGGTGCGGACGCGCGCGAGGACGTCCGCCGTGTCCGAAAGCCGGAAGGCCACGTGCCCCACCGGCTCGGACGCGCGGGCCGGGCGCGACCGGTGCCAGCGGGAGACCAGGCACTAGGCTGACCGGCGTGACCCACGACACCGCCCCCGAACTCACCTTCTGGTCCTTCGTGGACTACGCGGTGCGGAAGGCCGAGCAGGAACTGCCCTCCGTGAACGCCGACGCCATGCGGATGGTCCTGACCCTCAGCCGTGCGACGAGCATGGTCGTCTACGACCTGGAGTCGTCCGTGCACCGCCCGCGCGGGCTCACCTGGCCCGGGTTCCGGGTGATCTTCGCGCTGTGGCTGGCCGGTCCCATGGAGGCCAAGACCACCGCCGAGATCTCGGGCATGAGCCGGGCCGCTCTGTCCGCGCTGCTCAACACCCTCGAACGCGACGGGCTCATCGTGCGCGAGCGCGCCGCCCACGACCGGCGCGCACTCCAGCTCAGCCTCACCGAGGACGGGTACCGGGCGATCCTCGGCGGTTTCCAGGCGCACAACCGGCGCGAGAGCGCCTGGGCGGAGGCCCTGGAGCCCGACGAGCGCCGGGAACTCGTGCGCCTGCTCAACAAGCTCATGGCGGGCTCCACCGAGGCCGAGGCCAAGTTCCGCGTCTGAGGAGTCGGTTCCACCGGCTCGACAGCTCGACAGGCAGTCCACTCCCGACCGCCCTCCGGGGAGCAAGGACGGTCCGCCTCTGACGGTCTCCTCGGGCGCTCGTCGGCTCGGCGTCCCCGATGCGAAGGCAGTTCATGCCTGTCGCTCCTCCGGGTGGACGGCAGTCCGCCCTCGGGCACGAAGGACGGCCCGCCTGACGGCTCGGCTCCCCCGGCGGCGCGAAAGGCAGTCCGCTCCCGGCCGGAATGGACCTTGAGCGGCCCCCGCCGCGCTGTGAGCATCAGGGGCATGGACGAAGCCGGACGGGCCCGCCTGCGGGCCGCGCAGCAGGAGTTCTCCGCCGAGAACACCTACCTCAACACCGCCACGCACGGCCTCACGCCCCGACGGGCGCTACGGGCCCTGGAGCAGCACACCCGCGACGTGGCCGCGGGCCGTTTCCAGCCGGGCGGGGCCGACGCGGGCATCGAGCGCGCCCGCTCCGCCTACGCGCGCCTGAACGGGGTGTCCGCCGCCGGCGTGGCCATCGGCACCCACGTCTCCCAGTTCGTGGGAACCATCGCCGCCAATCTGGCCCCGGGCGCGCGGGTGCTGACGGCGGCCCACGAGTTCAGCTCGGTCGTCCACCCCTTCCTGGCCAGGGCGGACGCGGGGGTGCGCGTGCGCGAGGCGCCCCTGGCCGACCTGGCCTCCCAGGTGGGCCCGGACACCGACCTGGTGGCCGTCTCGGCCGTGCAGTCCGCCGACGGCGCGATCGCCCCCGTCGAGGACCTGCTCGCGGCCTGCGCCGACCACGGGGCGCGGCTGCTGCTGGACACCACCCAGGCCGCCGGGTGGCTGCCGCTGCCCGTGGACCGGGTCGACTACACGGTGTGCGCCGCCTACAAGTGGCTGCTGGGCCCACGCGGTTCCGCCCTGCTCACCGGCACGGAGGAGGCGCTGGCCGCGCTCTCCCCGCTGGCCGCGAACTGGTACGCGACACAGGAGCCCTGGAACTCCCTCTACGGCGGCCCGCTGCGGCTGGCCGAGGGGGCGCGGCGCCTGGATCTGGCACCGGTGTGGGGGGCGTGGGTCGGGTTGGAGGAGACGCTGTCCCTGGTGGAGGAGGTGGGGGTGGAGACGATCCGCGAGCACGACGCCGCCCTGGGCGACCGCTTCCGCGAGGCCATGGACATGGAGCCCGCCGGGTCGGCGATCGTGTCGGTCCCCGTGCCCGAGGGCGCGGTGGAGCGCGTGGCCGAGGCGGGGATCGCCACCGCGGCCCGCAACGGGCGGCTGCGGGCGGCGTTCCACCTGTACAACGACGAGTCCGACGTGGACCGGCTGGTCAAGGCGCTGAAGGGCTGAGGACGCGGTCCGGCCCCGCCGGTGGGCGGGGCCGGACCGCTGGTGCACCCCCGGGATCAGAAGATCAGACCGCAGAAGGGCGCACGGGAGCGACGCAGGGCCGCGTCCAGGCGCTCCACCGCTCCCGGGGTGTGCTCGGTGATCAGGCCCGCGCGCAGGTAGCCGTCCAGGGTGGTCTGGCCCAGGTGGGCGGCGCCCAGGTGCGACACGTCCAGGCTGACGTCGGGGGCGGCGTCGGTGGCCTCCACGCGGGCGCCGCCGGTGTCGGCCTTGACGTGCCAGCGTCCGGCGTTCCAGGGGGCGAACCGGTCGGCGACCTCCAGGACCGCCTCGACCGGCGCGGCGTAGGAGCGCTCGGACAGGGCCCCCGGCACGTCCACCAGCCGCACCCACAGGGAGGTGTAGAGCGTGGGCGCCGCCCGGCCGCTGTCCACGAGCAGGTGGCGCAGCGGGTCGTCCACGGCCGCGAAGTCGAAGGTGATCTCGGTGACCAGGTCGCGGTTGAACAGGTGGTCGTACAGGGCGGTCCATGCGGCCGGGGTCGTGGCGGTGACCTCCTTGACGTACACCTCGCCGCGCGAGCCGTCGCGTTCCCACCTGTTGCGGGTGCGGTAGAGCGCGTAGCCCAGCGGTCCGTCGGGGCCGCTGACCACCACGGCCCGCAGCGGGCCCCGGCCCTCGCGGAACGGGGCCTGGTCGCGCAGGACCCGGTCCCACCAGTGGGCGGCGCGCTGGAACTGGCCGACCTGGACGGCGGCGACCTCGCGGTGGACCCGCTCCAGGTCCGGGCGCACCTGCCCGGGGTCGGCCAGGCGGATCCGCAGGCCGGGGTCGCGGGGCGCGTCGGCGCGCAGGCGGGCGTGGGGCTGGCGGAGGCCGGTCTCCATCTCGGTGACCGCCGGGCCGTAGCCGAACCGGCCGTAGATGGCGCCCTCGGAGGCCCACAGTGCGGCGTAGCGCTCCCCGCGCGCGTGGATGTCGGCGAGCTGGCGGCGCATGAGCGCGCTGAGCACGCCGCGGCGGCGGTACGTGGGCCACACGCCCACGCCGGTCACCCCGGCCACCGGGCGCGGGCCGCCGGGCAGGGCCATCTCGAAGGCGAAATCGTTGACCGCGCCCACGATCTCGTCCCCGTCCACGGCGACCAGGACCCGGTCGTAGCCCTCGGCGTCCAGGAGGGGGCGCAGGAAGGGCTCGCGCTCCGCGGGCGGATCCGAGGACAGCAGTGCCTCACCGACGACGCGCATCACCTCGGAGTACTCGTCGCGGTCGGTTCCCCGTACGGTCCATTCGGTCGGGGAGATGTCCCCTCCGGCGTTCACGTGTGCGGTCCTCCACTCTTCGAACCGGGGATCGGCGTGTCGCGGCGTAGGCGAGCCGGGCCCGGGGTCCACTTCATGCTCATGGCGATACTGGCACGTTCCGGACACGGGGCCCAGGCAGCGCGTCCACGGGCCCCGGCACGCGGACGCGGGGTCCGGAGGGCCAGAGCCACAACGTACGGACTCCACCGGGAGGCGTGCCACCCCTTTTCCCGGCGCGGGGCGGAAGCGGAGGGCCGTTCGTCCCCGCCGCGGCCGCGCACTGTGCCCTCCGGGCGTGCGCGGAGCGGGACCGGCCCCGCCCGGACGGGTTCCCGGCGTTCCGGGCTGGCTCCCCGACTGGCTGCGGACTGGTCGAGGGTCGACGCGGACCGGTCCCGTCCGGGCGAGTACCCGACGCTTCCGGTGCGCGCGCTGGTGGCCGACTCCGGCCGGGGGCTACGGTGCTGGCATGATTTTGCGTTCCGCCCGTCCCGGGGACGGCCCGGGCATCGCCGCCCTGATCGGCCGCGCCTCGCCGCACCTGGACAAGAAGGGCTACCCGGCCTCACTGCTGCCCGAGGACATGGTGGTGCTCGTCGCGGACGCGGACGGCGCGGTGGCGGGGTGGGTGGAGGGCGTACTGGACGGCGCCTACGAGGGGCCGGGGAGCCCGGTGGCGCCGCCGCACGGGTACGTGCTGGCGGTGGTGGTCGACCCCGCGTGGAGACGGCGCGGGGTCGGCAAAGGTCTGCTGGAGGGGTTCGTGGACCGGGCCCGCGAAGCCGGGGTCGAGTGGGTGTTCCTGCTGCCCGAGGAGGGCGAGGGCGTCGAGGGCAGGGTGGAGTTCTTCCTCCAGTGCGGGTTCACGCCCGTGCACGACCCCGGTAGCGAGTGGCCCGCCATGGGGCGGTGGACCCGCGGCGCCGGGTAGCCCCCAGCAGAAACGGCAAGAGCGCCGCCACTGGTTACCGGCCCGGTCCGACCGGAACCGTTGCTGGTGTGGCACAAGGGTTCTGACCTGCGATGATCTTGTACTTATAGCGAGGTTGGGCGGTCGAACCTCGCTATAAGTACAAGATCACGGTGGACAGGGGAGGGCCGGGCGCCCGCCGGTTTCCTCCCCGGCGGGCGGCCAAACGGGTGCCGGTTCCCTCTCGGCGGATACCGAAGCGGGCACCGGTCGGCGTCAGTCCCCCAGCGCGGCGCGCTGGCGCAGGCCTCCCTCCCGGTCGATCTCCAAGACGGTGTCGATCCCGATCCTGCGCAGGAACCCGTGGTCGTGGCTGACGACCAGGACCGCTCCGCGGTAGGCGTCGAGGGCCTCGGCGAGCTGCTCGACGCTGGACGTGTCGAGGTTGTTCGTCGGCTCGTCGAGGACGAGCAGCCGCGCGGGCGGCTCCGCCAGGAGCAGCGTGGCGAGGCAGACGCGGAACCGCTCGCCGCCGGAGAGCGTGGCGACGGGGCGGTCGACGCCGTCCCCGCGCAGCAGCAGGCGGGCGAGCTGGTTGCGGACCTCTCCCGGCGGCGTGCCGGGGGCGACCGCCCGCACGTTCTCCAGCGCGCTCGCGGCGTCGTCGAGGCCGTCCAGGCGCTGGGGCAGGTAGCCCACGCGGTCGGTGAGGAGCGTGCCGTGCGCGCGGCCCGGAACCGCGTCGCCTCCGTGGACGAGCTGTTCGAGCAGGGTCGACTTCCCGGCGCCGTTGGGGCCGACCAGGGCGACGCGTTCGGGCCCCTGGACGACGACGGTGCGGTCCCCGGCGCGCAGCTCCGCGAGGCGACGGCCGCGCGGCACGTCCGGGTCGGGGAGCGTGAGGCGGATGTGCTCGTCCTCGCGGACGCGCGCGTCGGCGGTGTCGACCGCGGCCTGCGCGGCCTGGACCTTGTCGTCGAGGGTCGAGCGCATCGCTCCGGCCGAGGCCTGTGCCTTGCTGGCCCGGTTGCCCGCGAGGATCTTGGGGATACCGCCGTCCCGCTGGGTCTTCCTGGCCGTGCGTTCGCGGCGGGCGAGCTTGGTCTCGGCCTCCACCCGCTGGCGCTTCTCGACCTTGAGGGCCTGCTGGGCGGAGCGGGCCGCCTGGACGGCGGCGGCCTGCTCCTGTTCGAGGTGCTCCCTCCAGGCGCTGTAGGGGCCGCCGAACACGTCGAGGCTCCCGGCGTGGAGTTCGGCGGTGCTGTCCATGTGTTCGAGCAGTTCGAGGTCGTGGCTGACGACGACGAGGGTGCCGGGCCAGGTGTCGACGAACGCGGCGAGCCGGGCCCGCGCGGGGCGGTCGAGGTTGTTGGTGGGCTCGTCGAGCAGGGTGACCGGGGTGCGCCGCAGGCGCATGCCGGTGACGGCGATGAGCACCGCCTCACCGCCGGAGACCTGCGCGACGCGGCGGTCGAGGTCGGCGGCGGTGAACCCGATCTCGTGCAGGGCCTCGTCGGCGCGCGCCTCGATGTCCCAGTCGTCGCCGACCGCGTCGAAGTGGCGCTCGTCGACCTCGCCCGCCTCGATCGCCCGGAGCGCGGCGAGGGTGGCGTCGATCCCGAGCAGTTCGGCGACCGTGGTGTCCGTGCCCAGGGTGAGGTTCTGCGGGAGGTAGCCGACGTCGCCGACCGCGTCGATACGGCCGGAGGTGGGACTCAGGTGTCCGGCGACCAGGCGCAGCAGGGTGGACTTTCCCGCCCCGTTGCGGCCGACGAGCCCGGTGCGCCCGGTCGTGAGGGTGCCGCTCACGTGGTCGATCGCGACCGTGCCGTCCGGCCAGGCGAAGGTGAGGTCGGTGAGTGTGACGGCTGACTTCGTGGACATGCTTGGAGCTCTCCTTGTGCCCGGCGGCGGGCCTGTCCGTGGTCGGGTCGCGGGGCGAGGTCGACGCCGGGAAACAGGCGCACGCCCGCAGGGTGGTGCCGGGCGGGTGCGTGTTCGACCCGGGGCGGGCCGCTGGTGCGGGCGGATCGACATCGCCACACGCACGCGCGCGAAGGCGCGACCGGTGGTCGGCGTCACGAACGTGCCGGATCGGGCCAGGTCAGAGGGCGGGGCCGCGGCGCCGTGGGGCGTACACGGACAGAGCGCCCCCGACGAGGTCGAGGTCGTTCACCGGGGCGCGGTACGCGCCCTCGCGGGTGAAGGCCACCGGCAGTTCGGTGGCTAGAGTCTGTCGACCTCGATGAGCTCCATGGCCGTCATGCTACCAGCGGGCCCCGGAAGCCACGGGGCGCGTCCGGCCCCGCGCCGCGATGGTGCGCGGGGCCCGGACCGTCAGAAGTCGGTGCCGCAGAAGGGCGCGCGCGGCGCGTACAGGGCGGTGTCCAGCCGGGCCGCCGCGCCGGGGGTGTGCTCGGTGAGCAGGCCCGCGTCCGCGAAGGCTGCCAGCGTGCGTCTGCCCAGGTAGGCCGCGCCCAGGTGGGAGGCGTCCAGGCCGAGGTCGGGGGCGGCGTCGGTCGGGCTCACGCGGGCGCCGCCGGTGTCCGCCTCCAGGCGCCAGCGCCCGGCGTTCCAGGGGGCGTACCGGTCGGCGACCTCCAGCACGGTGTCCACCGGGCTGGCGTAGGGGCGGTCGGACAGGGCGCCGGGCAGGTCCACCAGGCGGACCCACAGGGCGTCGAGCTCCTGCCGGGCCAGGCGTCGGGGGTCGGCCAGCAAGGCGGTGAGGGGGTCTTCCTCGGGCAGTTTCTCGAAGACCGCCTCGCTGGTCAGGTCGCGGTCCAGGAGGTGTTCGTAGAGGGCGACCCGGGCGGCGGTGGAGGCGGCGGCCAGCTCGCGCACCACGACCCTCCCGGCGGGAAGGCCGTGCTCCCAGCGGTTGACGACGCGGTAGAGCGCGTAACCGCGGGGCCCGTCGGAGCCGCGCAGCAGAGCCGCGCGCAGTCTCCCGGGCCCGTCGGCCTCCTTGTCCTTGAGCATCAGGCTCCACCAGTGGGCGCCGCGGGCGAGTTGTCCCACCCGTTGGGGCAGCGCCTCGCGGTACACCTGCTCCAGTTCCCGGCGGACCTCGGCGGGCTCGGCCAGTTCGAGGGTGAGGGAGGGGTCGCGGGGCGCGTCGGGGCGCAGGCGGGCGTGGGCGCGCTGGAGGGTCGCGTTGGTCTCGCGGAAGGCCATGCCGTAGCCGAAGCGGCCGTAGATCCCGCCCTCGGTGGCGTACAGCACGGCGAGGTTCTCGCCCCGGGCCCGGACGTCGGCGAGCTGACGGCGCATCAGCGCGCTGAGCACGCCGCGGCGGCGGTCGGTGGGCCACACGCCCACGCCGGTCACGCCCGCGACGCGGCGGGGCCCGCCGGGCGCGGTCATCTCGAAGCCGTAGGACAGGGCGGTGCCGACGACGCGGTCGCCATCCAGGGCGAGCAGGGTGCGGTCGTGCTCGGTGGTCGGGTGGTCGCGTTCGTTGTCCAGGATCTCCCGGACGGAGAGGTTGAGGGCCTCGCAGAAGACCTTGACGGCCTCGGGGTGGTCCTTTTCCGTGCCCTCGCGCACGGTCCACGCGGGAGCGTCGTCGCGGCGGGAGGGGTCGTGCTGTGGCGCGCCTGTCATGGCAACGACCCTCTCAGCCGCCCCGGGGGGCACGCCAGTGGATTTCCCGGCGCGCCGCCCGCCTCTTCCGCGTCCACCGCGCGGACCGGGCCACCGGGACGAGTAACACGCGGCGCGACGGGGCACCTCTCCCCTGTGAAACGTACGATCTCCTCTTCTTCCCGGACCCGATCCGACCAGCCGGGCGACCGGCGCCGACTCGTCCTGGGGGTGGACGCCGGGGGCACCGCCACCCGGGCGCTGGTGGCCACCCTGGCCGGAGAACGGCTGGGCGAGGCCTGGGCCGGGGGCGCCAACCCCAACTCCCACGGCGCGGACCGGGCCGCCGACCGGCTGGCCGAGGCGGTGTCGGGGGCGCTGGACGCGGCCGGGCCGCGGGCGCGCGGGGCCGTGGCCTTCGGCGTGGTCGGCCTGGCGGGGGTGTCCGCGCTGCGCGACGACGACGTGCGCGCGTGCCTGGAGCGGGCCCTGGCCGGGGCGGGGCTGGCGCCGGAGAACACGGTGTTCACCGGCGACGACGAGGTGGCCTTCGCCTCGGGCACCCCGGGCCCCGACGGCACGGTGCTGATCGCGGGGACCGGGGCGATCGCCACCCGGGTCGAGGAGCGCAGGCGGACCCGTTCGGCGGACGGCATGGGGTGGCTGATCGGCGACGAGGGGTCGGGCTTCTGGATCGGGCACCAGGCGGCCCGGGAGACGGCGCGGCAGCTGTCCCGGGGCGGCGACCTGAGTCCGCTGGCGCGCGCGGTGGCCAAACAGGTCATTCCGGGCCAGCGCCCCTCGGAGGGGGAGGACCACCTGTCCGAGGAGCACGCCCGCAACTTCGCCCGCACCCTGACCGCAGCCGCCCCGATCACGCTGGCCGCGCTGGCGCCCCTGGTCAGCGAGGCCCACGCGCAGGGCGACCCGGCGGCCGAGGTGATCGTGGATGCCGCCGCGGGCCACCTGGCGCACTCGGTGCACCAGGTGCGCTCGCCCGGGGAGAGCCTGCCGGTGGTGCTGGCGGGCGGGGTGCTCTCGCGGTCCGAGCCCGTGCGTTCGGCGCTCACCCGCAAGCTGGCGCTGTGCGCGTCCGGGGCCGAGGTCGCCGCGGCCGGGTGCACGGCGGGCGCGGCGGCCTGGCTGGCGGCGCTGCGGGCGGGGGCGCCGGAGGACGACGAGCGGCTGCACGCGGTGTTCACCCTGGCCGACCGCGCCCCCGGGAAGGACCGCACCGACGCCGCCTGAGGGCGGTGGCCGGGTGCAGGTGTCCCGAGGCGGGCGTCCGCCCCGTCACAGAAGCGGGTCCGGGGCCGCCGACCACGGTGAGCGGACACCGGTCGCGGGCCGACGTGTCCGCCGACACGGGCCCAGAGCCCGCCGACCGCGATCAGCGGGTACCGGACGCGGGCTGTCAGCGCGGGCCCGCACCCGCTCATCGGTCGGCCGGAAACGTCACCGGTGTGACGCCCGGGACTCGCCCCCGGTGGTCCTGCTCCCGACGGGCCGCGATCCGACAAACCCCGGTCGTCAAGTGCGATCGGGGGGACGGACTTTGCCGTCGCGATCTCGCGGTGCCGGTCGCCCGGCGGCTGCGCCGCGACGCCCGGTTCCGGTCTCGGTCCCGCTGCCGACAGGGCGCAGGTTTTGCCCTGGTGCGTCACTGTGCCCTACGGTATGTCTTACTTAGGTTTACCTAACTCACCCCGGAAGAAAGAGGGCGCCGTGGCACAGCGGCAGGGACGGGCCAGGACCGTCCACACCGGCAGGGTCGAGGCGGTCGAGCAGATCACCCCGCACATGGTCAGGGTCGTCCTGGGCGGGGAGGGCCTGGACGCGTTCTCCACCGAGGGGCACACCGACAGCTACGTCAAGCTGCTCTTCCCGCCGCCCGCGCCCGGCGACCCCGAGCCCTTCGACCTGGAGCGCGTGCGCGCCGAGCGCCCCCGCGAGGAGTGGCCGGTCACCCGCACCTACACCGTGCGCGACTGGGACGCCGACGCCCGGCGGCTCACCCTCGACTTCGTCCACCACGGCGGCACCGGGCTGGCCGGGGTGTGGGCGGCGGGCGCCAGGCCGGGCGACCGGCTGCACATGCTGGGCCCCGGCGGCGCCTACTCCCCCGATCCCGAGGCCGACTGGCACCTGCTGGCCGGGGACGAGAGCGCCCTGCCCGCCATCGCCGCCGCCGTGGAGGCGCTGGCCCCCGACGCCACCGCCCACGTGTTCGTCGAGGTCGGCGGTCCCCGGGACGAACTGAAGCTGGAGGGCGGCGCGGGCGTGCGCGTGCACTGGCTGCACCGGGGTGACGGGGCCGTGGGCTCGGTCCTGGTCCCCGCCGTGCGCGCCCTCGACTTCCCGGCGGGCCGCGTCCACGCGTTCGTACACGGCGAGGCCGCCTTCGTCCGCGACCTGCGCCGCCTGCTGCGCGTGGAGCACGACCTGCCCAAGGAGCAGCTGTCGGTGTCGGGCTACTGGCGCCTGGGCCGCGACGAGGACGGCTGGCAGGCCGCCAAGGCCGAGTGGAACCGCGGTGTGGAGGCCGAGGAGGAGGCCGCCCTGGCGGGGAGGTCCTGACCTCCCCGCCGGGCGTGCCCGCTCGGAGAGGTCGGGGCCGCGGGCACCGGACGACATCCGGTCTCCCTACCGGGGCACGCCCGCGTCCCGAGGCATGGGGACCGCGGACACCGGACGGTGTCCGGCCTCCCCCACCGGGCGTGCCGCCGCCTCACATTTTGAGGTTCTCCAAAGCGATGAGGTAGGCCTCGTTGTACGTGGGGAACTGCGGGATCGAGTCGAGCAGCGCCGCGACCGGCAGGCCGGTGCGGATCGCCAGCGCCGCGGTGTGGATCCACTCCGAGGCCATCGGCGAGAACGCCCACGCGCCCACCAGCACCCCGCGGCGGCGGTCGGCGACCAGGCCCAGCGTGCCGCGCGGGTCGGTGTCGTAGGTCCAGGGCCGGGCCAGGGTCTGGGGCAGGTCGGCCTCGGCGGTGGCCGTGTCGATCCCCTGTTCCCGCGCCTGGGCCTCGGTGAGCCCCACTCCGGCGATCTCGGGGTAGGAGAAGACCACGCGCGGCACGCCGGTGTAGTCGGCGGCCCGGTCGGTGCCCAGGATGTTGTCGGCGACCACGCGCCCCTGGTACTTGGCCACGTGGGTGAACAGGGCCCGGCCGGTGGCGTCGCCGACCCCCCACAGCCCGGGCGCCGCGCGGCAGCGCTCGTCCACGCGCAGGCCGGTGCGGTCCAGCTCCACCCCGGCCTCCTCCAGCCCCAGGCCGTCGCCGCGGGGACGGCGGCCGGTGGCGAGCACGACCACGTCCGCCCGCACGTGTTCGCCGTTGTCCAGGGTCGCGCGGATCCCGTCCCCGTCCCGGGCCACCGCGGAGACCTCGGTGTTCAGGTGCACGGTGACGCCGTCGCGGTCGAACTGGTCGCTGATCAGCTCGCACAGCCGGGGTTCCTCGCGGTCCACCAGGCGCGGGCCGCGCTGGACCAGGGTGACCTCAGTGCCCATCCGGGCCAGGAACTGGCCCAGCTCCACCCCCACCGCGCTGCCGCCGACCACGAGGGCCCGGCCGGGGATGTCGGTGAGGGTGGTGGCCTCCCGGTTGGTCCACACCACGGAGGGGTCCAGGTCGTCCAGACCCTCGATCGGCGGACGCACCGCCTCCGAACCGGTGGCCACCACGACGTGGTCGGCGGTGAGCTCGGTGTCGCCCACCGCCACCCGCCACGGGTCGCGGCCGGTGACGCGCCCCTCGCCGCGCAGGACCAGGGCGCCCTGGTCCTGGTACCCCTGGACCTGCGCGGAGTCGTCGAGGTGGCGGATCATCTGGTCCCGGTAGTCGCGCAGTTCGGGCCAGCGCAGGTCCGGGCGGGAGACCCCGGCTGCGCCGTCGGCCTCCTGGCGCACCTCCGGCGGGCGCAGCAGCACCTTGGTGGGGATGCAGGCCCAGTAGCCGCACTCGCCGCCGATGAGTTCGCGCTCGACCACCGCCACGCGCTTCCCGGCGGCGAGCAGCCGACTCGCGACGGTCTCGCCGCCCGGCCCCATTCCGATGACGATCGCGTCCATGTGTTGCATGTGTCCTCGTTCCGCCCGGGTCCCGGTCACCCCCGATGGTGTCGCCTGCCCGTGTCCCAGGGGAAGCCCCGACACGCCGTCATCCGTCGGGTTCGCGCAGCCAGATCCGGGCCGGGACGCCGGTGACCAGGTCACGGCCCCGCAGCACCCGGACGCGCCACGGTTCGAGGCGCAGCACCTGGAAGGCGGGGTCGGCGTGGCCCTTCCAGTAGGCGGACGGGTCGTAGCCCGCGCCGGGCGGGCTGCCGTACCGGTACAGGTCCCACACGTGCTTCCTGGTGCGGGGGTCGTCCACCCAGGCGGCCGTCACGTCGGCCGCGACGGTGTTCTGGGCCGGGCTCCAGTAGGAGAAGGCGGCCTGCGGGTTGCCCGCCAGGTGGGCCTCCTTGACCGGTGTGCGGAACGTGCCGAGCCAGCCGGTGGGGTTCTCACCGTCGGTCTCCCAGACCGGGATGAGGACGCGGGAGCGGGGACGGCCCCGGGAGTCGACGGTGGTCATGGTGGCGTAGTTGACCGATCCGACGATGGCGTCGAAGTCCTCGCGGATGTCGGCGAAGGCGTGCACCCTGCCGCGGGTCCGGGCGCTCATGAGCGCTCCTCCCCGATCCGTTCCAGGACCACGACGGGAATGCGGTGGCGGGCGGCGCGGGCGTAGGCGCGGTAGACGGGGACCTGCTCGGTCATGGCGCGCCACAGCCTGCGGTACTCGTCGCCGGTGGCCTCGCGGGCGCGCACCCGGAAGCGGTCGGCGCGCACCTGCACCTCCGCCTCGGGGTTGGCCGCCAGGTTGCGGTACCAGTGGGGCGTACGGGAGCCACCCATGGCCGCCCCGGAGGCCACCAGGACGTAGCGGTCGCCGTCGCGGCCGAAGAACACGCCGGTGCGCCGGCGCAGGCCGCTGACGCGTCCGACGGTGGTGAGCACCAGGTTGGTGGTCCCGCCCTCCAGGTAGCCGTCCTCCCCGTCGGTGGCCAGGTAGCGGCGGACGTGTTCGGTGACCGAGGGGTCGGGGCTGTCCGTCACGGTGTCGTCGTTCATGGCGCCAGTGTGCCGGGGCGGGCTTCGGAACTCCTCAGGACCGGCTCAGGGTCCGTACGAGGGGTCAGCGCGGGGAGTCCGGGCGGGGAGCCCCGGGAGGGGCACGGGCGTCGGCGTCCTGGGGTGGGAGGCCTCGCCCCGGGTGGCCAACGGAACCCGTGGGCCCAGCGGGACCAGCGGGACCAGCGAGGCCAGCACGCTTAACGGGACTGACACGGCCAGCGGAAGCGGAGCGATCAGCGGGCCTGATGCGACCAACAGGGCCAGAGCGACCAGCGGGCCTGATGCGACCAACAGGGCCAGAGCGACCAGCGGGCTTGATGCGTCTGACGGGACCAGAGCGGTCAGCGAGGTTTCAGGCGGTTGGTGCCCCTCCGCGCGGCCAACAGGAATGGCGTGGCCAGTGCGGTCAGTGCGGCCAGCGGGATCTCAGGCGGTCGGCGCCTGGTCCGCGCCGGTGTCGGCGAGCACCGTGTCGGGTCCGCTCCGCCGTCCGCGGGCGCGCTCCTCCTCCAGGGATACGGACCCCAGCGCCCCGGCCAGGCGCGCCTCGATCCGGTCGACATCGCCGCGCTCGCCGCGGGGCAGCGGCGCGTCCACCGACAGGCGCAGCGCCTCGGCGGCGCCGAGCAGCCGGGCCGCGTGCGCGGACCGCCCGACCAGCGAGCGGGCACCGGCCAGTCCCTCCAGGGCCAGAGCGAGCGCGCGGGGGTCGCCGGTGCGGCGCGCGGCGTCCAGGCCGCGCAGGTGCTGGCGTTCGGCCTCGGCGGCGTCGCCGTCCAGCTCGGCGGTGAAGCCGAGTTCGGCCAGGATCAGGGCGGCGCCGAAGTCCGAACCCGACCGCAGGTGCCAGTCCAGCCAGGCGCCCAGGTGCTCGCGCGCGGCGGCCAGGTCGCCCCGGCGTCGGGCCACCAGACCCAGCCCCAGGACGGCGGACTCCTCCCCCACCACGTGCCCCTGGTCCACGGCCACGCGCCGGGCCCGCTCGTGCAGCTCCTCGCTGCGCCCCAGGTCCCCCTGGAGCAGGGCCAGGCGCCCCAGCGAGGTGAGCCGCTCACCGACCTCGGTCCACAGCCCGAGTTCCTCGGCGGTGACCAGCGCCTCCCGGTGGTGGCGGACGGCGGCCTCCAGATCTCCGGTGACCTCGGCGTGGCCGCCCAGGAGGAACCCGGCCAGGCACTGGCCCCACCGGTCACCGAGCCGGGCGAACAGGACGGCGGCGCGTTCGCCGTGTTCGCGCACGGCGGCCAGGTCGCTGCGGCCGAACGCCTCGTGTGCCAGGACCGCCGAGGCCGCGGCGGTGCCCCAGAGGTCGCCGCGGTCGCGGAAGGCGGCGTGCAGACGCTCGGCGGTGTCCTCTCCCTCCGGGACGGTGAAGCCGGTGCGCACGTGGACGAGGAACCAGCGTGCGCGCAGCTCGGCGTCGGAGGGACGATCCGCTGAGGCAGGGCGGTCTTCGGCGGAGGGGTGGCCCGCAGCGGCGGCGGAGACGGCGGGGACGGCGGAGACACCGGGAACAGCGGGAACAGCGGGGACGGCGGGGACCGGTCCGGCGGCGCGGCCGAGGCCGTTGCCCAGTCCCGTCCGCCACAGCAGCGCCTCCCGGCGCGCGGCGTCGTCTCCGCCGGGCAGCGCCAGGGCGGTCTCCAGCGAGCGCAGCCCCTCGCCCAGGCGTCCGCGCATCACCCAGTACCAGGCCAGGGCGTTGACCAGGCGCAGGGCCTCGGGCGCGCGCCCGGCGGCGCGGGCGGTCTCCAGGGCGCGGCGCAGGTTGCCCGACTCGGCGTCCAGGCGGGCGAGCCAGCGGCGCTGGTCGCCGGTGCGCAGGAGCGGGTCGGCGCGTTCGGCCAGACCGGTGAAGTGGTCCAGGTGGCGCAGGCGGACGCGGGTCTCCTCCCCCGCCTCGCGCAGGCGTTCGACCCCGTAGGCGGCCACGGACTCCAGGAGCCGGTAGCGGACGCGGGGCTCGTGGGCGTTCACCGCCACCAGGGAGCGGTCCACGAGGCGGGCCAGCAGGTCGGGGACCTCCTCGCGGCGCACGCCCTCGCCCGCGCACAGCTGCTCGGCGGCCTCCAGGGAGCAGCCGTCGGCGTGGACGGACAGGCGGCGCAGCACCGCGCGTTCGGGCCCGGTGAGCAGTTCCCAGCTCCAGTCGATGACCGCGCGCAGGGTGCGCTGGCGGTCGGGGGCGTCGCGGTAGCCGGAGGAGAGCAGGGAGAAGCGGTCGTCGAGGCGGGCGGCGAGCTCGCGCACGCCCAGGGCGCGGACCCGGGTGGCGGCCAGTTCCAGGGCGAGGGGGACCCCGTCCAGGTGGCGGACGATGGAGGCGACCGCGTCGGCGTTGGCGTCGGTGACCGCGAAACCCGGGGAGGCCGCCGCGGCGCGCTCGGCGAACAGGCGCACGGCGCCCGAGGCGCCCACCTCGGCCACCGGAGCGCCGTCCTCGGGGACCGCCAGGGGTGCCACCGGCCACAGGTGCTCGCCGGAGACGTTCAGCGGAACCTGGCTGGTGACCAGGACGCGCAGCCCCGGCGCGGCGGCGAGGAGGGTGGAGACGAGGGCGGCCACGGCCTCGGCCACGTGTTCGCCGTTGTCCAGGAGCAGCAGGAGGCGTTGGGCGCGCACCGCGTCGGTCAGGCGGGTCAGGTGCGCCCCCTCGGGCGCGGGGAAGGGGCTGGAGCCGGAGGAGTCGTCGCGCACGTCCAGCGCGGCGGCCACCACCTCGGTCACCGCGGCCAGGAGGGCTCCGGGGTCCTCCCCGACGCAGATCCCGGCCAGTTCGACCAGCCGCACGCCCTCGGGCGGCGCGGCGCCCGAGGCGGCGGCCAGGGCGAGCCGGGTCTTGCCGACCCCGCCGGGGCCGGTGAGGGTGACCAGGCGCGCGGTCTCCAACAGCGCACGGACCCGGGCGGCGTCCTCCTCGCGGCCGACCAGGGGTGTGGCGGGTATCGGCAGGACGGGACGGGGAGTGACGGGGACGGCCGAGGCAGCGGAGGCGGCAGAGGCGGACGATGTCGCTGGGGCGATCGAGTTGGCCGAGACGCCAGGGGCGGCCCAAGCCGAAGATGCTGCTGGGGCGGCTGGGGCGGCTGGGGCGACCGGGATTGGAACGGCCGAGGTGGGAGAGACAACGGCATCAGTTGGGGCAGCGGAGACGGACGGTGCCGCTGAGGTGTCAGGGGTAGTGGGTGCGGTTGCTGCTTCCGGAGCGGCGGAGACGGCGGGGCCGGTAGAGAAAGCGGTGACCTCCGTGCCAGAAGTGCCCGGGGCGAATGCAGGTGCGTCTAAGCCCACAGGCGCGTTCGAGGCAGCAGGGGCAGACGATGCCGCTGGGGCGTCTGGGGCAATGGGGGTCGTTGCTGCTCCCGGGGCGGCGGGTGCAACGGGTGCAGCAGGGGCGGCGGGGACAGCAGGGACCAGAGCGCCGCCGGAGACCCCCAGCGCGGGATCCTGTTCCAGCACCGCCCGGTGCAGCGCGACCAGCTCGGGACTCGGATCCAGCCCCAAGGAGTCAGCGAGGTGGTCGCGCAGCCGACGGTAGGAGTCCAGGGCCTCGTTCTGGCGGCCGGACCGGTACAGGGCGCGCATGTGGGCGGCGCGCAGGCGCTCGCGCAGCGGGTGGCGCGCGGTCAGGTCGGCCAGCTCGTCGGCGACCAGGTCGTGTTCGCCCAGTCCGACGCGGATCTCGGCCTGCTCCTCCAGCGCGGTGAGGCGCTGTTCCTCCAGCCGGGTGGCTGCCGGGCGCACGAAGTCGTGGTCGGCCAGGTCCTCCAGGACCGGGCCGCGCCACAGGTCCAGCGCCTGGGCGATCAGACCCGCCCGGTCACGCGGGTCGGCGGCGGCGCGCGCCCGCACGAGCAGTTCGCGGAACCGGTCGGCGTCCACGGACGCCGCCGGGGCCTCCACCAGGTAGCCGGGCGGGCGGGAGACCACCAGCGTTCGCCCGCCCTCCTCCGCATCCCCCAGAACCCGGCGCAGCTGGGAGACCCGCGTCTGGAGCGAGGCGGCGGGGTTGGCGGGCAGGGCTCCGCCCCACAGGTGGTCGACGAGGCGGTCGGCGGGGACCACCCGGCCGGAGTCCAGCAGCAGCGCGCCCAGCAGCAGCCGCACCTTCAGTTCGGGGACGCGGACGGGCCGTCCCTGGGAGGTCCACACGGCCAACGGCCCCAACACCCCGAATCGCATGGAACCACCCTAGAGCGATCCGCCCGCGCCCGGTCCGGAACGGACCCTGAGCGGATCCGAAGGGTCTCCGGAGTCCCGTCAGCCACGGTGATGAGCGTTCGAACCGTTCCTGGAAGGGATGTCCGATGTCCACCGAGATTCCCGCGCGGGCCACCGTCCGCCAGTGGCTGGGGCTGGCGGTGCTGCTGCTACCGACAGTGGTGCTGTTCCTCGCCATGACCGTTTTGTTCCTCGCCACGCCCTACATCGCCGCCGACCTCGCGCCCAGCGGCGGGCAGTTGCTGTGGATCAACGACGTCTACGGGTTCGTGATGGCCGGGTTCCTGGTCACCATGGGCACCCTGGGCGACCGGGTGGGGCGCCGCCGCCTGCTGCTGGCGGGCGCCGCGCTGTTCGGGGCGGCCTCGGCCGCCGCCGCGTACGCCCCCGGACCCGAGGTCCTGATCGCCGCGCGTGCGCTGACGGGCCTGGGCGCGGCCGCCATCATGCCCGCCACGCTGTCCCTGATCACCACCATGTTCCGCGACGGGGGCCAGCGCGCCACGGCGATCGGCCTGTGGGCCGCGTCGGTGTCGGCCGGTGTGGCGCTGGGCCCGCTGGTCGGCGGGCTGCTGCTGGAGACCCTGTGGTGGGGCGCGGCCCTGCTCATCGGCGTTCCGGTGATGGCGGTGGTGCTGGTCGCCGTCCCGTTCCTGGTCCCGGAGTACCGGGCCCCCGAGGCGGGAAGGCTGGAGCCGCTGAGCGTCGTGCTGTCGCTGGCCGCACTGCTGCCGTTCGTCTACGGGGTCAAGAAGCTCGCCGAGACCGGGCTGTCGGCGGTCCCCGTGATCGCCCTGGTGGCCGGTGTGGTGTTCGCCGTGGTGTTCGTGCGCAGACAGTTGCGCCTGGCGGACCCGCTGCTGGACATGAGCCTGTTCACCGACCGCGCCTTCAGCGGGTCGCTGGGCGTGTTCCTGCTCGCGGCGGTGGCCCTGGGCGGCGTGTACCTGCTGTTCACGCAGTACCTCCAGCTGGTGGCGGACCAGTCCCCGCTCCAGGCCGGGCTGTGGATCCTGCCCGCGGCGATCGTCCTGGTGGTCGTGTCCGTCCTCAGCCCGGCCCTCGCGCGGCGGGTGCGCCCCGCCTACGTCATCGCGGCGGGCCTGGCGGTCTCCGCGGTCGGCTACCTGGTGCTGACCCAGGTGGGCAGCGAGGCCGGGCTGGCCGTGGTGATCACGGGCTTCTACGTGCTCTACCCGGGCATCGCGCCGACCATGGCCCTGGTGCCCGGGATGGTCATGGACGCGGCTCCGCCGGAGAAGGCGGGCGCGGCCTCGGCGGTCGAGAGCACCGCCAGCGACCTGGGGGTGGCCCTGGGCGTGGCGCTGCTGGGCAGCGTGGGCACGGCCGTGTACCGGAACGGGATGGCGGACGCGGTCCCGGCCGGGGCCGACGCGGGGCAGGCGGCCGAGGCCGCCGCGACCCTGCCGGGCGCGCTGGACGTGGCCGAGAGCCTGTCGTCCGGGGCCGGTGCCGCGCTGGTGGACAGCGCGCGTGCGGCCTTCACCGACGGCCTCAACGCGGCCGCGTGGGTGGCCGCGGCGCTGTCGGCGGCGGGGGCGGTGCTGGCGGTGGCGCTGCTGCGCCGGATCCCGCCGACCGGCGCGGCGGCCGGGGCCCACACGGCCGAACCCGCGGCGCGGTCCGGGGAGGCGGCCGGGACGCCCGTGCCGACCGAACGGAAGGGAGGAGCGGGACAGGCGGAAGGAGCGGACCGGACGGGAGGAGCTGGCCGGTCCGGGGAGGCCGACGGCAGGGAGCCCGCCGGGGTCTGAGGTCCACGCGTGGGCACTCGTGCCCTCCCGCGTCAGGTGGGAGGGCACGAGTGCCTGGAGTCCGCGAGTACGCCGCCCGCCGGAGTCCGGCCGACCCGCACGGCCCAGAACACCTGTCGGAGTACGCGCACATGCCGCCCGCCACGGGGAGTCCCCTCCCCGTGGCGGGCTCGCGCCATGTCCGGCGCTCGTGCTCCAGCGGTTCCGCCCTGGCCAACCCGCCGCGAAGAACGCCCCCCTCACAGCGTGGAGGGCGCGTGCCCGGCGCTCGTGCTCCAGCGGTTCCACCATGGCCAACCCGCCGCGGAGCCCGTCCCCTCACATGGGGCTGGCGCGTGTCCGTGCTCGGAAGCCCGTGCGGCGCGTCACAGCACCCACGCGCGGCACACGCGCCCCGGACGTGGTGAAATGGCCGATCGGCATTCCGGCCGCCACCCCGTCCGAAAGGAACCGCCGTCCCCGGCGCACGCGCATGTCCACGCAGACCCTGATCCTCGTCCTGGACCTCGTCGGTATCCTCGCCTTCGCCGTCGACGGGGCGCTGACCGGTATCCGTACCGCGCGCCTGGACATCGTCGGCGTCCTGGCCCTGGGCGTGGTGACCGCCCTCGGCGGCGGCGTCATCCGCGACCTGCTGCTCGGCGTGACGCCCGCGACCTTCCAGGACTGGCGCTACATCTGCACGGCGATGCTGGGCGCGACCGCCGCGTTCTTCCTCAGCAGCCAGCTCACCCACCTGAGCAGGCCCATCCTCGTCTTCGACGCGGCCGGGCTGAGCCTGTTCGCCGTGATCGGGGCGACCAAGGCCCTGGAGCTGGGTTTCGGTCCCCTCCAGGCCACCCTGCTCGGCGTCGTCACCGGGGTGGGCGGCGGCACCATCCGCGACGTCCTGCTGAACCGGGTGCCGACCGTGCTGAGCGCGAACTCGCGCCTGTACGCCGTCCCCGCACTGCTGGGCGCGGGCCTGGTCGCCGTCGCGTACTGGGCGGGCCTGACCTGGGGCTGGATCGCCGTGGTGGGGGCGGTGCTGTGCTTCTCCGTGCGGCTGCTGGCGCTGCTCTACCGCTGGAACGCGCCCAGTCCGCCGGGTTCCCCGCCTCTGTGAGGTCCACCGGCGCCAGCCCGACCCGCCTCCCCATCACTGCGGGCCCCGTCCGCGTCTCCACCGCTGCGGACCCCGCCCGAGTCCAGCCCACCCGCCTCCCCACCGCTGCGGACCCCGCCCGAGTCCAGCTCACCCGCCTCCCCACCGCTGCGGACCCCGCCCGAGTCCAGCTCACCCGCCTCCTCACCGCTGCGGACCCTGTCCGCGTCCCCGCCACCGTCCAGAACCCGGGACGCGACGCCGCGCAGGAGCTCCACCATCGCCGGGACCGGCTCGGGCGGGCGGCGCCGGTACACGGCGTAGATCTCGCGGGCCAGGCGGGTGCCGCGCAGCGGGCGGCTGACCCAGCCGCCCCGGCGGTCCGAGCGCAGGATGCTGAGCGGGACGAGGGCCACCCCCACCCCGGCCTCGACCAGGGCCAGGGCCACCTCGTAGTCGCGGGTCTCGTAGGCCACGGTCAGGCGCACCCCGGCGGCAGCGGCGGCGGTGTCCAGGCTGATCCGGTTGTAGATGCCCGGGGCCCCGCAGATCCACTCCTCGCCCGCCAGGTCGGCCAGCGCCACGTCGCGGTCGGCCAGGGCGTGGCCCTCGGGCACGACCACCAGCAGCGGGTCCACCAGAACGCGTTCGCGGTGCAGGCCCCCGGCGCGCGGCAGGGGCACGCCCGGGTAGCGGTGGGTCAGCAGCAGGTCCAGGTCTCCGGAGGCGACCAGCCCGTACCCTCCGGGGGGCTCGATGTCGGACAGGGACAGGCGCACCTGGGGGTGCTGGCGCCCGAAGGCGGCCAGGGTGGCGGGCAGCAGGACCTTGCCCGCGCTGGCGAAGGCTCCCAGGGACAGGCGGTCGGGGGGCTCGCCCGCCACCGCGCGGACGGCGGCCTCGGCGTCGCGCAGCTCCCCCAGCACCCGCTCGCCGTGTTCGAGCAGGACCCGGCCCGCCTCGGTGAGGGTGGCCCCGGTGCGGCCGCGCTCGACCAGCGTGCACCCGACCTCGCGCTCCAGCTTGGTGAGCTGCTGGGACAGGGCGGGCGGGGTGAAGGACAGGCGCTCGGCGGCGGCGGCGATCGACCCCGCGTGCGCGATCTCCACGAGCACCCGCACCCGGTTGGCGTCCAGCACGGCGCCCCTCCTTCCACACAAAGGCAGGTACAAAGTTTCGCTTAACGATCTTTAGCAGACCCAACTTTAAGTTAATGGCGGGTAGGGGCACAGTGGGCTGTATGAGCACCACGACCGCGCACGCCGCGCCCACGGCCACCGACGTCCGTGCCGCCGCCGAACGCATCGCCCCCTACGCCCGCCGCACCCCGGTCATGCACGCCGAGGTCGACGGTCGGCCCTTGACGCTCAAGCTGGAGCACCTCCAGCTCACGGGAGCGTTCAAGCTGCGCGGCGCCCTCAACGCCCTGCTGGGCGGGGCGGACACCGACCGGGTGATCACCGCCTCCGGCGGCAACCACGGTCTGGGGGTGGCCACCGCCGCCCGTCTGCTGGGCGTGCGCGCCACGGTCTACGTCCCCGAGTCGATCCCCGAGGCCAAGGCGGCGCCGCTGGCCGCCACCGGCGCCGAGATCGTCAGGGTGGGCGAGCACTACGCGGTGGCCGCCGAGGCGGCCCGCGTCCGCGCCGAGACCGAGGGCGTGCGCTACCTGCACGCCTTCGACGACTCCCTCGTCGTGGCCGGTCAGGGCACGATCGGCCTGGAGATCGCCGCCGACGCACCCGAGTGCGACACCATCGTCGTCGCGGTGGGCGGCGGCGGGCTGGCGGCCGGGGTGCGCCTGGGCGCGGAGGGGCGCGAGGTCGTGGGCGCCGAACCCGAGGGCTGCGCGAGCATGCACGCCGCGATGGCCGCCGGGCACCCCGTGCGGACCCCCGTGGACTCGGTGGCCTCCTCCGCGCTGGGCGCGGCCACCCTGGGACGGGTCCCCTTCGAGGTGCTGAGCGCCCACCCGGTGACTCAGGCCCTGGTGAGCGACGCCGAGATCCTGCGCGCCCAGGACCGGCTCTGGGAGGAGTTCCGCATCGCCACCGAACCGGCCGCGGCGGTGCCCTTCGCCGCCTGGCTGGCGGGGCGCGTCCCCGGCGAGCGGCCGTGCCTGGTGGTGTGCGGGGCCAACGCCGAGTGGCGCCGCGCCGACTGACCCCGCGAGGAATCCGCACGTCACAAGCCTGGTCAGAGCCGCCATTCCGGCATGGTGACCTGGGGCACTCCCTCCCCCCGACCCGTTGTTACCGACGGGTCGGCCTTACATTGGACTCCGGCATCCGACCATTGGTGAGGGAGAACACGTGTTCTACGGTGCGTTGCGGCAGACGGTATCGGTATTCGCCCGTACCCTGTGCCGACCGACCATCGAGGGCCGTGAGAACGTCCCCGAGGACGGAGCGGTCCTGCTGGCCAGCAACCACCTGTCCTTCATCGACAGCGTGATCATCCCGCTGTCGGTGACCCAGCGCCGGGTGCGGTTCCTGGCCAAGTCCGACTACTTCGAGGGGACCGGCGTCAAGGGCCGCGTGACCAAGACCGTGTTCTCCTCCCTGGGCGCCATGCCGGTGCAGCGCCGCGACGCGCGCGGGGCCATGCTCTCCCTGGAGATGATGCTGGACCGGCTGCGCGAGGGCGAGGCCTGCGTGATCTACCCCGAGGGCACCCGCTCGCGGGACGGCCGCCTGTACCGGGGCCGCACCGGCGTGGCCCTGCTGGCGATGGAGTCCAAGGCCCCGGTCGTGCCGGTGGCGGTGGCGGGAACCCAGGACGTGCAGCCGATCGGCGCCTCCATGCCGCGCCCGCGCCCCTACAGCATCCGCTTCGGCGAACCGCTGGACTTCTCCACCGGCTACGACCACCTCGCCCCGGGCAAGGCGCGCCGGGAGATCACCGACCGGATCATGGACTCCATCCACGCGCTGTCGGGCCAGGAGCGGGCCAAGGGGTACAACTCCCTCGGCGCCGACGAGTGACCCGCGCGGAGGAGCGCGGCGTGTGAGCCGGACAACGGCCGCACGGGTCCCGCTCCGGTCGTCGACGCGCGGGAACACGCCAGGACACGGGCGGGCCCGCACTCCGGGCGACCCGCACGCGCGAGCGAGGCCGACGTTGGCGGGGAAGGCCCTCGGCCAGTACGAACTCGACCCGCGTAAGCGCGGCCGACGTCCGCGTCGCCTACGCTTGCGCGCATGCGCGTACTGATCGTGTCCGACACCCACATCCCGCGCCGCGCCCGCGACCTGCCCGAGCAGGTGTGGCGCGAGGTCGACCGAGCCGACGCGGTGGTCCACGCCGGGGACTGGTGCGACCTGGCCAGCCTGGAACGCCTCGACGCGCGGGCCGCACTCCTGGTCGGCGTCCACGGCAACAACGACGGCGCCGACCTGCGCGCGCGGCTGCCCGAGGTCGCCCGCGCCACGCTCGGCGGGGTGCGCTTCGCGGTCGTGCACGAGACCGGCGACGCGCGCGGGCGCGAGAAGCGTTGCCAGGAGCGCTTTCCCGACTGCGACGTGCTGGTGTTCGGGCACTCCCACATCCCCTGGGACACCACGGCACCCTCGGGTCTGCGCCTGCTCAACCCGGGCTCCCCCACCGACCGGCGGCGCCAGCCCCACCACACGTACATGACGGTGGTGGCCGAGGACGGCCGGCTCGGCGAGGTCAAGCTGCACCGGGTGGGCTGAGAAGGGAGCCCTTGAGGCCCGCATCGGAGGGGCGCCCGGCTCAGAAGGCGAGCACGCCGAGGATTCCCACGTAGAGCGCGATCAGCAGCACGCCCTCGAAGCCGATCCGTCCCCAGCCCTTCGTCTGGCGGATGATCAGTCCGGCGAGCAGGACCACGGTCATCAGCAGCGCCCCGACGGTGAGGAAGAGTTCGTCGGTCGAGGCGGCGTGGTACAGCGAACCCCCGCGGTAGAAGGCGTCGCCCACGGCCACGTTGAGCGCGTCCAGGCTGTTACCGCCGATGACGGCGGACACCGCCAGGGTCATCGCGCCCCGCCGGACGGCGGCGACCGCCGCGACCGTCTCGGGGATGGCGTTCACCGCGCCCATGGCCACCGCGCCGACCAGCCCCGCGCTGAGCCCGGTGGACTCCACGATCACGGCCGCCGACTCGGCGAGCGCCCACCCGCCCACGGCCACCACGGCGCCCACCGCGAGGAAGCGCACCCACAGCGCGCCGGTGCCGGTACCGTCCTTGGCCGCGGAGGTGCCCGCCTCGGCGGGGACGTCCACCACGGTCTCCCGGGTGTGGACGGCCTGCCACATCGGCTGTTCGTTCTCCTGCCTGATCAGCCAGAGCCCGCCCACGTAGAAGACGACCATCCCGACCGAGGCCGGGTGCACCCCCAGGAGCGTCACGTCCGGGCCCAGGGCGGTGAGCACGACCACGGACAGCAGGCCGATCAGCAGGCAGCAGAAGAGCAGGTTCGCCGAGGAGGCGGCGGCGTGCTCCAGGTTGGCGCGCCGGTAGAAGAAGTCGGCCACCGCCAGCGCCAGCGTCTGCGCGGCGATGCCCCCGACCGCGTTGCTGTAGGCCAGTCCGGGCTGGTCCCCGGCCGCGCTGACCGCCGTCATCACGATTCCCGACAGCGACGTGGCCAGTCCGAAGAAGACCGCGCCGAAGACCGCCTCGCCCCAGCCGGTGCGGTCTGCCAGGACGTCGCCGAGGGAGGTCATCCGGACACTGGCCACCACGGTCACCGCGGCCACCAGGACGAAGATCGCGACGCTCCACCCCAGCGGCCAGGGAGGGGATAACGCCTCCAGCATGCCCACCTCTTCCTTCCTCTCCTGTGCTTCCGGGTCGGCATCTACCCCTTCCCCGTACGGCAAACCCGGACGGACCCGGGCGGGCGGCCGCCGGGGCGATGCGTCGGGAAGGGGCGTCGGGGCGGGGTGTCGGGCGACCGGCCGCGGTCGGCAGGCGCGCCCACACGGAAGGCCAACTCTCGCCCAATCGCCGTTACCGGCCGCCCGACCCGGGGTAGCCGAATGCGGAGGCACGCAGTGCGACGGCCACATCCCCCAGTGACGAGGTGAACATGTTCCGGCACACCAAACACCTGCAGTTCGAGGCCAAGCCCGAGGCCCCCGACGCGCTCTACGCGGCCAAGCTCCAGGAGCTCATCGGCGGCGCCTACGGCGAGATGACCGTCACCATGCAGTACCTGTTCCAGGGGTGGAACTGCCGCGTCGAGGGCAAGTACAAGGACCTGATCATGGACGTGGCCACCGAGGAGATCGGCCACGTCGAGATGCTCGCCACGATGGTGGCGCGCCTGCTGGAGGGCGCCCCGGCCACCACCGTGGCCAAGGCCGTCAAGGACCCGGCCGTGGCCGCGGTCGTGGGCGGGATGAACCCGCAGCAGGCCATCGTCGCCGGTGGCGGCGCCGTACCGGCCGACTCCGGCGGCACCCCCTGGAACGGCAAGTACATCGTGGCCAGCGGCAACCTGCTGGCCGACTTCCGCGCCAACGCCGCGGCCGAGGCCCAGGGCAGGCTCCAGACCGCGCGGCTGTACAACATGACCGACGACCCCGGCGTCAAGGCCATGCTCCAGTTCAACCTGGCCCGCGACACCGTCCACCAGAACATGTGGCTGGCCGCGATCGAGGAACTCCAGGAGGACGGCATGGAGGGCGAGATCGCTCCCAACGCGCTCTTCGACGAGGAGAACCAGGAGCACGCCAACACGATCTGGGGCCTGTCGGACGGCACGGCGGCCGCCAACGGCGGCTGGTCGCACCGTCCCGCGCCCGA
>ANAW01000207.1:0-17977 GCA_000340945.1 Nocardiopsis synnemataformans DSM 44143
CCCCGGACCCCGCGCTGTACGGGACCGACGGCGGCCCCAGCGGTGAGGGCTCGGTCAAGGGTCCGTCCAAGGCCACCAAGGGCGAGGGCTTCGTGGACAAGCTCAAGGACACCCTGGAGTGACCGTAACCGGCACCCCGTCCGCCCGTCCCGCTCCGCGCGGGGCGGGCGGACCCGTGTTCGGGGGACGCCCGCGGTGAGGGGCCGCACCGCGGGCAGGCGGAGCGGCGCCGGGTGAGGCAGGGTGGGGTCCCCTGCCGCACGGGCGCGGCTTCGGCGTCCCGGTCCCAACGGCGGTCGAAGGGCCACAGCCCCCAGGCCAGGCGCCGGGGTGTCCGTCGTCGGGGGCGGATGAACGGCCGGCGGCGGGCACGTTCATCTCGGGCCATGACAGGCAAGAGGACAGGTGGCCGGGGGCTCGTCGCCGCCCTGGCCGCCTCCGCGGTACTCACCTCAGGGTGTACGGGTCCGGTCGACGTCGACGAGCTGCCCGGCACGTACCGCAGCGACGAGACCGGCGGCGAGATCCGGATCGAGGCCGACCGGACGTTCTCCGCCACCGGCGTGTCGGTGGCGGAGGCCGTAGGAGGTGTCGCGGACGATCCCGTCGACTTCAGCGGCAGCTGGGATTTCGTCGACAGCGACACGAGCAGCGACTTCGTCTACCTGGGGATCGAGGACGGCGGACTCGGCACGATCGGCGGCATCCAGCTCTACCCGAGCGGCCGCTCGGAGGTGGAGTTCCGTGCCGACCCGGACGGGCCGCCGTCCCTGGTGCTCACCCGGGTGGAGGCGTCCTGACCCCCTCTCCCGTCTGAATGCGGGACCGGCATCCCGTCCGCCCGTCCCGACCCGGACGAGGCGGGCGTAGGCTCTGCCAGAGCACGGGCGCGGTCCGCGCCCCGGCACAGCGGGAGGTCCGGTGCGGAAACAGCCAGCGCGCGTGGACCGGCGGCATCCGCCGCCCCTGGACCCGCCTCCCCTTCCGGGGCCCGCGCCGCTGTACCAGGGGTGGCGCAACGCCCTCTTCGCGCACTGGGCCGTCCCGCCCGAACGGGTGGCGCCGCTGCTGCCCGAGCACACCCGGCCCGACGTGCTGGACGGGGCCACCTACGTCGGACTCGTGCCCTTCCGCGTTCCCTTCACCACGGCCGCCGGGGTCCCCGTGGGCGGGTTCGGCGAGGTCAACGTGCGCCTGTACTCGGTGGACGGGTACGGCCGCCGGGGCGTGGTCTTCCTGTCCATGGACGCCAGCTCCGCGCACAACGTCCTGGCCGCCAGAACCCTGGTGGGCGTGCCGTACATGTGGTCGGACGTGTCCCTGCGCGCGGGGAGCGGCGGCGTGCACGCGGGCGCGGTGCGCCGCCGCCTTCCGCTCGGCGGGGCCCGGGGACGCTGGCGGGCGACCGTGGGCGAACGGGTGGAGCGCGAGTCGCCGCTGGAGCGCTTCGTGACCGCGCGCTGGGGCCTGCACACCCGGCGCGCGGGGCGCACGTGGTGGATCCGGGTGGCCCACCCGCGCTGGCCGCTGTTTCGCGCGCACTCCTGGGCCTACGAGGGCGACCTGCTCCGGGCGGCGGGTGTGCGCGTCGACGACCCGGAGCCGGTGTCGGTGCTGTGGTCGCCCGGCGTGGACACCGGCGTGTACCCCTCGCTGCTGCCCGCTCCCCGGCCGGGGCCGCCCCTACCGTAGCGTTGCGCGCCTGCCGGGGGCGGAGCGCTCCGGCCGTCCGGAGCGCTCCGCCCGCGCCGCGTGGTCCGCTCCCGTCGCGCCCGGCCCGGGCGGCCGGGCCCTGGCTCAGACCAGGGTGGAGATGCAGAACGGGTGTCCGGCCGGGTCCAGCAGGACCCTCCACCGGTCGGGCTCGGGCTGGTTCGGGGGCTCGGTCGCCCCCAGGGCCAGGAGCCTGGCCTGGGCGGCGTCCAGGTCGTCGACGCCCAGGTCGATGTGCGCCCGCTTCTCCCGAGCGGGATCGGGCCAGGTGGGCCGCTGGTACCCGGGCAGCCGGGAGAAGCCCAGCCCCGCCGCCCCCTCCTGGCCGAGCAGGACGAAGTCGTCGCCGGAGTGGACGACGGGCAGGCCGAGGGCTTCACCGTAGAAGCGGGCCAGTTCGGCGGGGTCGGGGCAGTCGAAGGTGACGGCCGCGTAGCGCACCGCGGGCACGGACGTGGTTGCTGTCGTGTTCATGGGCAGCACGTTAGGAGGTGACCAGGACAGGTCCGGTCCTGGTCGTGGTGGAGACTTCAGAACGTGATCAGCACCTCCGCGCGCCTCATCCACCTGCTCTCGCTGCTGTCCGCGCGGCCTTCGTGGACCTGCGGCGAACTGGCCCGACGCATGGCGGTCACCGAACGCACCGTCCGGCGCGACGTGGCCAGACTCCGGGAACTCGGCTACGGGGTCGAGTCCGAGCCCGGGCCGTGGGGCGGCTACAGCCTCGGCGGCGGCGCCCGGACACCGCCGCTGGTCCTGGACGACGAGGAGGCGCTGGCCGTCGCCGTCGGGTTGGGCGAGGCCGCACTCAGCGGTGTCCTCGGCAGTGGACAGGCCGCGTTGTCGGCGCTGTTGAAGCTGCGGCAGGGGCCNNNNAGACGGGTTCGGCCCTCGCGCACACCACCAGAGCTGACCGGCCGCAGGTCGCGTCCGGCACGCTGCTGGAACTGGTCGCCGCGTGCCGCCGGAGCGAACGCGTCCGCCTGTCCTACCGCGACCGGCAGGGCAGGGCGACGGAGCGGGACGCCGACCCCTACCGCCTGGTGCACACGGGCCGCCGCTGGTACTTCGTCGCCCGTGACGCGGCGCGGGGCGAGTGGCGGACGTTTCGGGCCGACAGGGTCGAGCGGATACGGCCGACCGGGCAAACCGTGGAGTTCACCGACCCGCCGGACCCGGCACTGCTCGTCTCCCGTGCCCTCGCGGGCGGCGTGTATCCGCTCTACGCGACGGTCCGCCTCCCGCTGCCGATGGAACAGGCGCTCCGGGTGGTCCCGCCGACGGTCGGCACCCACCGCGCGGAGGGCCCCGGGGCCACTGTCGTCGAGATCGGCGGGCCCGACGCGGACGGTCTCGCCGGGTACCTGCTCGGCCTGGCCACTCCGCTGCGGGTCCTGGCTCCGGACGGGGTGCGACAGGCCCTGGCCCGACGCGCCCGCCAGCTGTGGGAGGACAACGCGGACGGACCTCCCCCGTGAGCCGTGCTCCCCGCCCCTGGCGGCCCCGGGGCGCACCCGGTCGTGGTGCGCCCGCGCGGGCGCACCACGACCGTCCGTCAGCGCAGGAGCTTGTCCGCCGTGACCGGCAGGTCCCGCACCCTGGTCCCCGTCGCGTGGTGGACGGCGTTGGCCACCGCCGCGGCGGTGCCGACGATGCCGATCTCACCGGCGCCCCGCGACCCCATGGGGGTGGCGCGGGGGTCCTCCTCGTCCAGCCACTCCGCCCGCAGGTCGCCCACGTCGGCGTTGGTGGGGATGTGGTACTCGGCGAAGTCGCCGTTGGCGATGTGGCCGTACCGCGGGTCCCGGAAGCTCTCCTCGTGCAGCGCCATCGACAGGCCCATGACCATCCCGCCGAGGAACTGCGAGCGCACCGTGCGCGGGTTGACCACCCGGCCGATGGAGAACAGGCCGTACATGCGCGGCACCCGGACCTCACCCGTGTCCACGTTCACCCGCGCCTCGGCGAAGTGCGCCCCGAAGGAGTAGACCGAGTACGCCTCGTCGACGGTGTCCTCCGCCGCGCTGGCGCCGGCCTCCGCGCCCGGCGCCGGGGAGTCCCCGTGCCGGTCGCGGAAGGCCCGGGCGGCGGCCACGACGGCCGTCCCCCAGGAGCTGGTCCCGCTGGAGCCGCCCGCGACCGAGGCCGAGGGGAAGTCGGTGTCGCCGATCCGCAGCCGGATGTCGGGGGCGGCCACCCCCAGCGCGTCGGCGGCGATCTGGGTGAGCGCGGTCCAGGCCCCGGTGCCGATGTCCACCGCGCCGATGGACACCTCGTAACGACCGTCCTCGCCGTAGCGGACGTGGGCCACCGACCCGGGGTTGAACAGGTGCGGGTAGCTCGCCGAGGCCACGCCGGTGCCCACCAGCCAGTCCCCCTCCCGGCGCACACCGGGCCGGGGGTCGCGCCCGTGCCAGCCGAAGCGCTCGGCGCCCTCGCGCAGGCACCGGACCAGGCGCCGGTCCGACCACGGGGAGCCGCTCTCGGGGTCGGTCCCGGGCTCGTTGCGCACGCGCAGCTCGATCGGGTCGACGCCGCAGGCCTGGGCGAGCTCGTCCATAGCGGCCTCGGCCGCGTACATCCCCGGCGCCTCGCCGGGGGCGCGCATCCAGAAGTTGACCGGCACGTCCAGGGGCGCGATCCGGTGGGTGGTGCGGCGGTGGGGCGCGGCGTACATCCAGCGCGAGCACATCGCGCTGTTCTCGGTGAACTCCTTGACGGTGGAGGTCTGCTCCACGGAGTCGTGGACGACCGCGGACAGGCGACCGTCGCGGTCGGCGCCCAGCCGCAGCCGCTGGATGGTGGGTGTGCGGTAGCCCACCAGGCAGAACATCTGCTGGCGGGTCAGCGCGAACTTGACCGGCCGTCCGGGCAGGGCCCGGGCGGCCATGGCGGCCAGGACGTCGTGCGCGTGCGCCTCCCCCTTGGAGCCGAAACCGCCGCCCACGTGGGGCGCGACCACCCGGACGCGTTCGGGGTCGAGCCCGAACACCCCGGCCACGGACGCGCGGACCACGTGC
Source organism: Nocardiopsis synnemataformans DSM 44143 (assembly GCA_000340945.1). GTDB lineage: Bacteria > Actinomycetota > Actinomycetes > Streptosporangiales > Streptosporangiaceae > Nocardiopsis > Nocardiopsis synnemataformans. The sequence continues at coordinate 4,734 of ANAW01000207.1, forward strand.
ACGCCCTGGGTGGAGTCGTAGAGGACGAGGTCGCCGGTCGCCTCCTCCCACAGGGCCGTGGTGGTGTGCGGCTCCATGGGGTTGTTGTGCTCGGTGGGCGTGCTGTAGGTCTGGTCGACCACGATCTCGGCGGCGGCCAGGGCCGCGTCGGGGTCGCCCTGCTCGGTGTCGGAGGAGGGCCCCTCGTCGTCCTCGCCCACGGGCCGGTACAGGCCCTGGTGGTCGGCGGTGAGCACCACGTCGTGCGCGGAGCGCTCGTAGTCCACCCTCACCAGACCGGCCGCCTGGCGGGCGGTCTCGGGGGTGTCGGCCACGACCGCGGCGACGAACTGGCCGTGGAAGGACACCTCGTGGGACTGAAGGACCGCGAACTCGCGGTCCTCTGCGTCGGCGAGGCGTTCGGCGTTGTCCGGGGTCAGGACGGCGCGTACCCCGGCCAGCGCCTCGGCGGCGGAGGCGTCGACCGCGGTGACGCGCCCGCGCGCGACGGTGGACAGCACCGGGTGCAGGTACAGGGGGTCGGCGAGCGGGTGCTCGTAGGCGTAGGGCGCCCGCCCGGTGACCTTGTCGGCGCCCTCCAGGCGGGTCAGCGGCTGGCCCATGGCCCGCGGGTCCAGCGTCCCGGTCATCGTGCCTCCTCGGCGGTCAGGTCGCGCAGGGTCGCGGCGAGGGTGTTGACGGCCATGGGGACCTTGTAGGCGTTGTCCGGGCCGGTGGCGGCGTCGGCGAGTTCGGCCCGGGCGGCCTCGCGGAAGGCCTCCTCGGTGGCCGGTCCCCCGCGCAGCGCCTCCTCGGCCCGGCTGGCGCGCCAGGGCGCGTGCGCCAGGCCGCCGAAGGCCACGCGCACGTCCTCGACGGTGCCGTCCACCACGCGCAGCGCCGCGGCCACCGACACCAGGGCGAAGGCGTAGGAGGCACGGTCGCGCACCTTGCGGTAGGCCGAGCGGGCGGCCAGGGGCAGGCGGGGCAGGTCGACGGCGGTGATGAGGTCGCCGTGTTCCAGGACGGTGTCGCGCTGGGGCCGGTCCCCCGGCAGGCGGTGCAGGCCGGGCATGTCCACGGTGCGCTCCCCGCCGGGGCCCAGCACGTGGACCCGGGCGCCCAGGGCGGTCAGGGCGACCGCCATGTCGGAGGGGTGGGTGGCCACGCAGTGCTCGGAGGCGCCCAGGACGGCGTTGTAGCGGCCGTAGCCCTCGATCGCGGAGCAGCCCGTGCCGGGTTCGCGCTTGTTGCAGGGCATGGCGGTGTTCTGGAAGTACACGCACCGGGTGCGCTGGAGGAGGTTGCCGCCCGTGGTGGCGGCGTTGCGCAGCTGGCCGGAGGCGCCCGCCAGCAGGGCCTGGGAGAGGACGGGGTAGCTCCGGCGGACCCCGGGGTGGGCGGCCAGGTCGCTGTTGGGCACGGCCGCGCCCACGCGCAGGCCGCCGTCGGGCAGTTCCTCGATCCGGTGGCTGAGCAGGTCGCGCACGTCCACGAGGGAGGTGGGCTCGGCGATGCCGAGCTTCATGTGGTCGACCAGGTTGGTGCCTCCACCGATGTAGGAGGCCTCGGGGTCGCCCGCGACGGCGGTGACGGCCTCGGCGGCCTCGGCGGGGCGGGCGTAGTGGAAGGGTTTCACCGGGAGGCCTCCCGGATCGCGGCGACGATGTTGACGTAGGCGCCGCAGCGGCACAGGTTGCCGCTCATGCGCTCGCGGATCTCGTCGTCGTCGAGGCTGACCGGCGCGCCGAGGTCCTCGGTGACGTGGCTGGGCCAGTCGGCGGCGGCCTCCTCCAGCATGCCCACGGCCGAGCAGACCTGGCCGGGCGTGCAGTAGCCGCACTGGAAGCCGTCGTGTTCGACGAAGGCGCGGGCGACGGGGTGCAGCTGCCCCTTCCCGGCGAGTCCGGCGGCGGTGGTGACGCTGGCGCCGTCGTGCGCGACCGCGAAGGTCAGGCAGGACACGACGCGGCGGCCCTCCAGCAGGACCGTGCAGGCCCCGCACTGGCCGTGGTCGCAGCCCTTCTTGGGCGAGGTGACGCCCAGCCGGTCGCGCAGCGCGTCCAGCAGGGTGGTGCGTGTGTCGACGGTCAGCTCGCGTTTCTCTCCGTCGACGTGCAGTGTGATCGTGGCCTCCACCGGCAGTGCCCTTCCTCGTGTGTGGGTCGGTGTCCTGCGCGCCGCCGTCCACGCGGCCCGCCCGGCGCACCGCGCCAGGGACTCGTCACAGTGTGTGACAGTCGTGGGGCTCCCGGAAGCCGACACGGCGCGGGGGGCCGGGAAGCGGGCGTCCGGGGAGCCGCCACCCAGGCGCGTAACCCGGAGGGAAGCGGCTAAACACCCGGTGTCCGCGCGCGGGCTGGGACGTTCGCGCGGCGCTCCATGGTTTTCACGATCGTCCCGGCGCCCGCGCGTGCGGGCGGGACGGCACGTGGCCGCCCGGGTCGTGCCCACGGTGGACCCGGCACCCGCGCGTGCGGCGGATCAGCCGTCCTTGACGCTGATCAGGCGCGCAGCCGGTTCGGCGCCCGCGCGCGGGTTCAGCCCCGCGGACCGGTCCCCGGCCGGGTGCGGAACCCGGCCGGGGCCGCGCGGACGGTCAGGGGGTCCTGCCGGTGCGGGCGATCAGGCGGTCCTGCGGGCTCGCGTCGGGCCCGACCTCGACGGGTGCGCCGAACATCGGCCCCGGGCCGAGGTCCTGGTCGTTCAGCCAGGCCTGGATCTCCTTGACCAGGTCGGGGTCGAGGCGTTCGTCGGTGCCCAGGGCGCGCGCCAGGTCCCAGGCGTGCACCGTCAGGTCGAAGGTCATCTGCCACAGGTAGAGCTCGGCGGGCGCGTCGCCGAAGGACAGGTGCACCGTGCTCTCCAGGGAGGACGGCGCCAGCCAGGCGGTGCGGGCCTCGCGGGAGGCGACCTCCCAGGTGGTGATGGGCTCCTCGCCCAGGTTGTCGCCGTCGAGGCGGTCGCCGACCTCCTCGACCCGCGCGCCGTCCAGCAGGAGCGGCGCCCACAGCTGCTCGGTGGTCAGGTGGTTGACCAGGTCGTGCACGTCCCAGTCGGCGCACGGCGTGGGCAGCGCCCAGTCCGTCAGCTTGACCTCGCGGACCCGCCGGTCGAACTCCCCCATCGCGGTGCCGTGCAGTTCGGTCAGGTGTGCCATGAGTGTCCCCCGGGACGAAGTAGCGGTTCTGCGCCGGTCCCCTACCCGTGCCGTCGGGGGGTGAATCCGCCCGCGGGGGCGTCCGGACGAGGCCGGGGCCCGGTCGCCGCCGCGGCCGGGCCCCGCGCCCGGATGGCCGCTGACCGCCTACTGCGGGCTGCTCGCGATCTGGATCAGGTTGCCGCAGGTGTCGTCGAGGACGGCGGTGGTGACCGGGCCCATCTCCAGGGGTTCCTGGGTGAAGCGGACGCCGAGGCCGTGCAGGCGCTGGTACTCCGCCCGCACGTCGTCGACGGCGAACTGGGCGAGCGGGATGCCGTCCTTGACGAGGGCGTCGCGGTAGGGCCCGACGGCCGGGTGTCCGGCGGGTTCGAGGAGGAGTTCGGTGCCGTCGGGGTCGTCGGGCGAGACGACGGTCAGCCACCGGGCGCTCCCGCCCACCGGGACGTCGTGCTTCTTCACGAAGCCGAGGATCTCGGTGTAGAAGTGCTCGGCCTTGGCCTGGTCGTCGACGAAGACGCTGGTCAGATGGATCTTCATGGGGTGCTCTCCTCCGGTCCGGACGTGTCTGGCGGGAGCCAGCGTTCGGCGATCCGCCGCAGCGGGGCCGTGTTGAGGTCGTGGAACTTGTAGCGGCCCTCTCGCCTGGTCTCGACGAGTCCGGCGGCCTCCAGCACGGCGAGGTGCTGGGAGACCGCCTGGCGCGAGATGCCGAGCTGGTGCTTCATGGCCAGCCGCGAGCAGATCTCGAACAGTGTCTGGCCGGACTTCTCCGTCAGCTCGTCGAGGATGGTGCGGCGTGTGGGGTCGGCCAGGGCTTTGAACAGGTTGTCGGCCACGGCCACCATGATAGGCAAGTTTCTGCTTGCCTGTCGAGTCGCGGCGTGTCAGCCCTCCGCGCGTTCAGCCCTCCACGCGTTCGCGCAGGATCTCCACACCGTCGCCGGTCAGCTCGTCCAGGTGCGCGGAACGGCCGGTCATCGCCATGACCAGGGCGAGCGTGCCCCCGCGGACGAGCGGTCCGGTCCCGGAGGCGAACGGGCCGTCGGTGGCCTGGAGTTCCAACCCCCGGACCCGGCTCCTGGCGACGACGACCTGGTCCGAACCCCGGTAGTAGTCCGCGACGCGGGTCAGCGTGGCGGTCGGACGGGCGCTGACGATGCCCAGGGGCCGCCTGATGTCCTCGCCGTGCACGATCACCTCCCCCAGGATGGCGGGCTTGGGCAGGGGCGGTGAGGTCGTGCTCTCCACGGTCCCCCGGAAGCGCGCGAGGGTCTCGGCGCCGGAGGCACCCATCTGCTCCGCCAGGCGCATCGCGACCTGGGCGTCGAAGTCGAACCGGCAGCGGACGACCCCGGCCAGCCAGCGGAGGCCGTTGAGGCTCGCCGACGACGTCAGGTGCGCGAGCACCTCGCGCACGGTCAGGCCCGCGCACAGCGACGGCGTCGCCCACTGCTCCTCGGTCAGCCCCGACAGGTCGTCGGCCAGCGCCGCCCGCTCCCAGTGGATCAGCGGCCACAGGTCCGCGCGAGCGCTCATCGGCGGGCTCCACGGCGCGGGCGGGGTGCCGGTGACGTCATCGGGCTCTCCTCGGGACGGGCTCTCGCCGTGCCCCTGCGGTGGTGGGCGGACGCCGGGATTATGGCCCAGGCCTCCGACAGTCCCGTGCCCGTCGCCCGAACAACGGCGGCCCGGGAACGGTCAGTCCCGCGCTCCGAGGTCGGGCGTGGCGCGTTCGGCGGGCGCGCGCAGGGTGTTGACCAGGGTGTCGTGTTCCTCGGCGTAGGGCTCGAAGGGCACGCCGCGTTCCGTCCACGACTCGTTGAGCAGCTCACCGCGCACCTCGCCCCGGACGATTCCCAGGAGAAGGTCGGTGGTGAGCATGTCGTACCTCTCCCACACGTCGCCGTTGCGGTCCGAGGCCCGGATCGGGTACGAACCGGCCGCCGCCTCGGCCGGGACCTGCCAATAGAGCGTGACCCCCGTGCCTGTCGAGGCCCAGGGCAGCAGCCTGGAACCAGGGTCGAGGTCGTCGGGCGGCCCCACGACCTCGTCCTCGAACAGGTCCTGGAGCTGTTCGGACTCCAGGCCCGACCGGTCGAGATCGACGTGTTTGAGACCGGAGCCGGGCGCCGGAACGTGGAGCCTCACGTAGCCCAGCCAGAGTCCGCCGCCCCCCGCGTCGAGAAGCTCGCGGTAGTCCTGCGGCACGGACGCCCCGAGCCGGTGCTCGACCCGTTCCCAGTCGAACGGGTCGGCCAGAGGCGTGGGACGCGCCGTTTCGATCAGCTGCTGAGCGCTGGTTGTCATGCGGGTACTCTCCTCGGGGTCGCTGGTCCAGGTTCGATCCGCCCGTGGCGGAGCCCGTCAGCTCTCCGCCGCCGGTGAACGGCGGCCCGGGAACGGTCAGTCCCGTGCGCCGGGGTCGGGCGTGTGGAGGGCGGCGATCTCGGCGAGCACCCGGTCGCGGGCCGCATCGGCCGGGTGGACGTCCACGAGCACGTAGTAGGCCAGCCCCTCGGCCAGGGCGACGAGCGCGACCGCCCGCTCCGCGGGGTCCAGGGCGCGGGGCACCGCGCCCCCGGCCTGCCCGCGGCGCAGCAGGTCCGCGACCTGGCCGTGGAAGCGCGCGTACTCCTCGCGCATGCGCCGGGCGATGGCCTCGTCGGACAGGGCGAGCGCGGTGAAGGCCTGGCGGACGCGCATGTGGGCGCGCGTGGCGTCGTCGTAGGGGATGAGTTCGGTGAGCACGGTCGCCAGGAGGCGGCGCGGGTCGTCGTCCGGGCCCGCCTTGGCGGCGATGCGCGCGGAGCTCAGGGCGTTGCCCCGGTCGAAGGCGGCCTCGACCATCTCGTGCTTGGCGGGGAAGTAGTGCTGGACGCGCCCGGGTGAGACCCCGGCGCGGGCCGCCACGCTGGTCTGGGACACGGCCGCCATGCCGTGTTCGGCCGCCACGGCCAGGACCGCGTCGGCGATCTGGCGGCGGCGCTGTTCGTGCTCGGCCCCTGGGCCCCGCGTCGGTGCGTTCACCCGACTCCCTTATCGATGTGCCCGCATTGCTTTGCGGCCTTGTCGGTACTACCGCTCAAACCAATGTAACCACATTGCTTTGCTGGAACGAGGTGGTCCCGTGCCCCGAACCCGGACCGGGGAGGCGACTCCACGCCTGCTGCTCGCCCTGGTGTGCGCCGCGCAGCTCATGGTGGTGCTCGACGTGTCGGTGGTCAACGTCGCCCTGCCCTCGATCCGCTCCTCCCTGGGGTTCTCCGCGACGGGGCTGCCCTGGGTGGCGCACGCCTACACCCTGGCCTTCGGCGGCCTCCTCCTGCTGGGCGGACGGCTGGCCGACCTGTACGGCCACCGGCTGGCGTTCACCGCCGGGCTCGTGCTGTTCTGCGCGGCCAGCCTGCTGGGCGGAGCGGCCCCCTCCCCCGGCCTGCTGGTCGCCGCACGCGCGCTCCAGGGGGTGGGCGCGGCGGTGCTGGCCCCCGCGACCCTGACCATCCTGACCACCTCCTTCACCGAGGGGCGGGCCCGCGTGCGGGCGCTCGCCGCCTGGACCGCGGTGAGCGTGGCGGGCGGCGCGGCCGGCAACCTCGTCGGCGGCGCGCTGACCGAGGCGCTGTCCTGGCGGGCGATCCTGCTGGTCAACGTGCCCGTCGGCATAGCCGTGCTGGTCATGGCCCCCCGCCTTCTGGGCCGGGAGCGCCGGGACCGGGACCCGCACAGCCGGGACCCGCACGGCCGGGATCCCCACGGCCGGAACCCGGGGGAGGACCGCGGCGGACGGATCGACCTGCCCGGGGCCGTGGCCGCGACCGGCGGGACGGCCGCGCTCACCTACGGCCTCACGCGCACGGCGGAGCACGGCTGGGCAGACCCGGTCACGGTGGCGGTGCTGGCCGCGGGCGTCCTCGCCCTGGCGCTGTTCGCCGTGGTGGAGTCCCATGCGCCCGCACCCCTGCTGCCGCCGCGGCTCCTGCGCCGCCGCGCGGTCTGGGCGGGCAACGCCATGGTGTTCCTGGCCGGAGCCTGCTTCCAGGTGCCCATGTGGTACTTCCTCACCTTCTACATGCAGGACGAACTGGGTTTCGGTCCGCTGCTGACCGGCCTGGGTTTCCTGCCGCACACCCTGGTCACCATGGCCGTGGGCTGGCTGCTCACCCCGTGGCTGATGGGGTTCGTGGAGGCGCGGGTGCTGATCGGGGCGGGCTGCCTCACCGCCGCGGCGGGCTTCGCCTGGCAGGCGGCGGCGGTCCCGGAACAGACCTACGCCGCGGCGGTGCTGGGGCCCGCGATCCTCATGTCCGTGGGCGGCGGCCTGTTCACCACTCCGCTGACCGCCGTCGTGACCTCGGGCTCCGCTCCCGGGGACGCGGGGGCCGTCTCGGGCCTGATGAACGCGGCCAAGCAGACCGGCGGCGCCCTGGGTCTGGCCGCGCTGGTCACGTCGGCCGCCTCCGGGTACGCGCCCGGGGGCGACGCATACGGCCTGGTCTTCGGCCTGCTCGCGGCCGTGCAGGTCGCTGTGGCCGCCCTGGCCCCGGTCCTGCCGCGTGCCACGCAACGGGATTCACCCGGCAGCGCGTGAGCCCTCCCTCGGGTCAAGGACCTCTTTGACCTGCGCTGACCCTCCCGGGAGACACGCCGACGGGCTTCCCCCGCAGGGTCACTCCGCCAGCCCGATCGAGGAAAGACGCATCAATATCACACTTCGGGGTAGCGGAACAGACAGGAACAAGGAACGTGCTCCGTTCGTCATGATCCGCCCGGCGGCGGAACGACCGACCGGGGCACGGGACCGACAGACGAGGAGGAAACCGCCATGAGGAACCCCCTGAGGACGGCGAAGAACCAGCTGATGCGGCGCACGGGGCTGGCCCGCCCGGCACCGGGAAGGCACCCGCGTGCGGGTGGCCGAACGGGTGGACGGAGCAGCGACCCCCTGGCGATGGCCCGGCGGTTCGCCCGGTCCGCGGGCCGGTCCCGGGGCGGAAGCCCCCTGGCGCGCGGCGGAAGCCCGCTGGGGCGCGGAGGCCCGGATCCGCTACGCGGTCCGGCGCGCCGGACGCCTCCGGGCCGACGGAGCAGCCCCGGTGGGACCGCCATGCGGTGGCTGAACTCCCTGACCAGGAAGCGCAGGCCCCGCATCTGACCCGGGCAGCGGACCCGGTGCGGCGCGACAGCCGCCAGGCGCGGGAGACATCGGTTTCGGACACCACAATGTGACACCACGGCATGACACCGCGGGGCGGGCCTCCAGGGGTCCGCCCCGCGGCGTCCTTCCGGTGGAGCGGGCACCGGACCGGACGGAAGTACCGGTGCCCGCCGTTCGGGGAGACCCGCAGGTCAGTCCCGGCCGGAGTCCGGCGAGGACCGCGGGTCGTCTGCGGCCAGGTGGCGGGTCGCGGGGCCGGTGTAGCCCGCCAGCACCGACCTCGGCAAGGGCCCCTTGATGCGCGCTCCGCTCTGCCGCTCCTCCCAGGCGTGGGCGAGGATGCCCACCGAGCGGGAGAGGACGAACAGCCCCCGGGCCAGCTCCGAGGGGAAGCCCAGCGAGGCGTAGACGACCGCCGTGGCGGCGTCGATGTTCATCGGCACGGGGCGTCCGCGCCCCCGGGCCAGCGCCTCCTCCAGCGCCAGGGCGGCCTCCAGCGGCCCCGCGGGGACGAGCCCCTCGTCGACCGCCTCGCGCACCAGGCCCAGGAGCGGGTCGCGGCGCGGGTCGCGCGGGTGGAAGCGGTGGCCGAAGCCGGGCACGTACGCGCCGCGCCCGCGGTACTCGGCGACCACCTCCTCGGCCACCCGCGCCACCGGGGTCCCGGCGGCAACGCGCTCGGCCATCTCCTCCAGGAGGGCAACGCACTGCTGGCCGGCGCCGCCGTGCACGTCCCCGAGCAGGTTGACGCCGGTGGCGACGGCGTTGTTGAGGCCCACCCCGCAGCTGGCGGCCATCCGGGCGGCGGCGATGGAGGGCGCCTGGGGACCGTGGTCCACGGCCGCGACCAGGGCGGCCTCCAACAGGCGGGAGCGGCGCGGGTCGGGCAGCTCGCCGCGCAGCATGAGCCAGACCGTGTCCACGAACGAGACCCGGCCGATCAGCTCCTGCACCGGGTAGCCGCCCGGTTCGATCTCGCCGGGGGCGATCCGGATCAGCCCGGTCTGCCACCAGCGGCCGATCTCCTCATGGGTCATGGACGGCGCTTCCGACGCGCTCATACGGCCCCCTCCTCGCGCAGTGCGTCGATCTCCCGGTCGCTGAAGCCCGTCTCGCGCAGCACCTGCTCGGTGTGCTCGCCCAGCAGGGGCGGCGCGGTGCGGGGGCCCAGGGGCGCGCCGTCCACGCGGACGCCGCTGCCGAGCACGCGCAGCTCACGCTCCCCCTCGCCGGGGAAGGGCAGCGTGTGCACCAGCCCGCGGTGGGCCACCTGGTCCAGCTCCAGTGCCTGGGCCACGGTCAGCACGCGGGCGGCGGGCACCCCGACCCGGGCCAGCTCGCGCTCCCACTCCAGGGCGGACCGCGCGCCCAGGTGTTCCTCCAGGGCCTCGCGGAGGGCCTCGCGGTGGGTCTTGCGGTCCTCGCGCTGGGCGAAGCGCGGATCGTGCGCCAGCTCGGACGCGCCCACGACCGCGCACAGCGCCTCGAACTGCTCCTGCTTGTTGGCGGCGATGTTGAGCGCGCCGTCGGCGGTGGCGAAGGCGCCCGAGGGGGCCGCCGTGGCGTTCTCGTTGCCGATGGGGACCGGCTCCACGCCCGCGGACAGGTAGTTGGACACCCCCCAGCCCATCGCGGTGATCGCGGTCTCCAGCATGGACACGTCCACGCTGCTCCCCCGGCCGGTGCGCTCCCTCCTGACCAGGGCGGTGCTGATCGCGAAGGCGGCGGCGAGGCCGCCCAGGACGTCGGCGATGGGGAAGCCCGCGCGCAGCGGGCCGGTGCCGGGCGTGCCGGTGGTGCTCATCATCCCCGACAGGCCCTGGATGATCTGGTCGTAGGCCGGGCGCCCGCTCAGCGGGCCGTCGGAGCCGAACCCGGACACCGCGCAGTAGACCAGGCCGGGGTTGACCGCGCTCAGGTCCTTCCATCCGAAGCCCAGGCGCTCCAGCACGCCCGGGCGGAAGTTCTCCAGCAGCACGTCGGACCGGCGCACCAGGCGGGTCATGGTCTCCCGGCCGCCGGGGGTCTTCAGGTCCAGGGTCAGGGAGCGCTTGCCCGCGTTCTGCGCCAGGAACGACGCGCCCAGCCCGCGGCCGTTCAGCTCCGCCGAGGCGCCGAGCTGGCGCGCCAGGTCCCCGGAGCCGGGAACCTCGACCTTGACGACGTCGGCGCCCATGAGCGCCAGCTGGTATCCCGCGTAGGGTCCGGCCAGGACGTTGGTCATGTCCAGGACGCGCACCCCCGCGAGCGGGAGGTCCCTCTCCCCGGACCCGGACCCGGCGTCGTTGTCGTTGCCGTTCAACGTCTCTCCCCCGTTCCGGACCCCGCGGTCCCTCCCGAGGGGTCGAGTCCGATGTCGGTGATGCGGCGGGCGGCGTCGACCACCGCGGAGGTGAAGCCCTCCACGGCGGCGTCGGTGAAGCGGGCGGTGGGGCCACCGACGGCCAGCGCGGCGACCGGCGCCCCGCCGGTGGGGCCGTAGACCGGCGCGGCCACGCCGGAGGCGCCCCGCTCGCGCTCGCCGTGGCTGACGGCGAACCCCCGGACGCGGGCCAGCTCCACCTCCTCGCGCAGGCGACTGACGTGCCCGGGGCCGTGGGGGGAGGCGGCGGCCACGCGCAGCAGCAGGGACTCCCCCGCCCCGATGAGCAGCACCTTGCTGGCGCCCCCGCCCCACAGGACCATCTCGTCGCCGACGTTGACGACGTGGCGCAGCCGCTGGGGGCCCTCCTCCTTGGCCACGCACACACGGGTGGCGTCGGCGCGGACGTAGAGGTTGACGGTCTCGGCGGTGTCGGCGACGAGTTCGCGCATGACGGACCGGACGGCCTCGGGCACCTGCCAGACGGCGTGCGCCAGGCGCGACCAGCGCAGGAGGCTGGGGCCGACCCCGACCCGGCCGTCGGGCGCCGTCCACAGCAGTCCGCGCTGCTCCAGGGTCGCGACCAGCCGCAGGACCGTGGTCTTGGCCAGGCCGGTGCGCTCCACCAGCTCCCGTGTGGAGTAGCGCTGGTTCCTCTCGTCGAACAGGTCGAGCAGGTCCAGGGCGCGCGCGACGCTGCGCACGGTGCCGCCGGAGTCGCCGTCAGGCATCCCTCCCCCTTCCGTTGGTCCATCAGGTGGTTCGGTAAGACCATCAAGTGGAATGGCGTCGTCAGCGTAGCGCACCCCCTCGGCGCACGGCCAGCCCCTCCCCCGGAGAGCGGCCGCACCGGCGGAACCCGGTTGGCCTGGGCAGAAGCGGAGCCCCGGGCGGGACTGTGCGTCGCAACACACTCGTTAACAAAAGGTTTCGGTTCGCCATTGACAGTGATCACGGGGGCTCGCATGATTTCCCAGACCACGAAACGGTCCCGTTGTACCACCTAGTGGACCAGCGGGCCGAAAGGGAGTGAAGGATGAACAGACAGCGGATCCTCCGTGCGTCGGGGGCCGTGGCCACCGCGCTCCTGGTGGGCGCCGCCGCGACGAACGCCGCGCTCTCCGACACGAGCGCGTCGGAGGCCCGCGCCAGGATCGACATCGTCGTCCCCGCCGACCCCGGCGGCGGCTGGGACCTGGTGGCACGCGAGGCACAGCACTCCCTGCGCGTGAACGGCATCGTCGACAACACCCAGGTCCTCAACCTCCCCGGCGCGGGAGGGACCATCGGCCTGGCGCAGACCGTGCGCCGCGAGGGCAGCGCCACGACCCTGATGACCACGGGCACGGTCATGATCGGCGGCATCATCGTCAACGACTCGGCCCAGACCCTGGAGGACGTGGTGCCCATCGCCCGCGTCGCCGACGACTACGAGGTCTTCGTGGTCCCCGCCGACTCCCCGCTGGGGGACATGGGCGACCTCATCGAGGCCTGGCAGGACGACCCGGGTGCGGTCGCGGTCGGCGGCGGCTCCCTGGGCGGCACCGACCACCTCCTGGCGGGGCTGGCCGCACAGTCGCAGGGCGTCCAGCCCCAGGCCGTCAACTACATTCCCTTCGCGGGCGGCGCGCAGGCGCTCACCTCGCTGCTCTCGGGCAGCCTCGACGTCGGCGTCTCGGGCTACAACGAGTTCAGCGACCAGGTGGAGGCGGGCAACATCCGCGTCCTGGGGGTCTCGGCCCACGAACGCGTCGAGGGCATCGACGCCCCGACCCTGCCCGAGCAGGGCGTGGACGCGGTGCTGCCCAACTGGCGCGGGTTCATGGCCCCGCCCGGCATCACCGAGGCCGAGCGCGCGGAGCTGACCGCGATCGTGGAGGAGATGGTGCGCACCGACGAGTGGCGCGGCACCCTCCGGCGCAACCGCTGGGACGACACCTTCCAGACCGGCCCCGAGTTCGAGGAGTTCCTCGCGGCCGAGATCGAACGCATCACCGACGTCACCGAGGACCTGGGACTCTCTTGACTTCCTCTCCTGCCTGAAGGCCGGAGAATCCGGAACCACCTACCGGTGATTCGAGGCCGGGGCCTCGTCACGGGTCGCCCCGTGGCCTTCCTGCTTCGTCACCGATCGCCCCGTCCGGGAGGACTCCCGTTGAGGTCTCACACCAGCTCCACAGGCAGCAACCGCCAGCCCGGCGGCCCTGAGATTGGTCGCCGCATTCACATCCCGATCATGGGACGCCCCGCAATCGGGGCACGTCCACTCCCGTACATGCAACGGCAACGACACATTGAGGTACCCACACCTGGGTATCGAGCACCCCTTGGAGGAGGGGAAGAACCGGTCCACCACGACCAGGTCGCGTCCGTACCAGGCGCACTTGTACTCCAGCATGGTGCGCAGCTCGCGCCAGGACGCGTCCGAGATCGCCCGGGACAGCCTGCGGTTCTTGACCAGGTTGCGCACCGTCACATCCTCGATCACGACCACTTGGTTCTCGCGGACCAGTCGAGTAGAGAGCTTGTGCAGGAAATCCCTGCGACGGTCGGTGATGCGGGCGTGCACCCGCGCGACCTTGCGG